>CANIMS010000257.1 GCA_947468785.1 Betaproteobacteria bacterium | reverse complement strand
TTCTTGGCTCGGGGCATAATGCAAAAAAAGAATCGAGATACAGATGCGCTCCCTTAAAAAACACCTATATAACCCTTGGGCTATTGCCCTGAGTTTTTTATCCCTCTTGGCGATTCTCTTCACGGTCTTGTGGATCCTAATTCCTCCACCCCCTAAGACGATCGAAATGGCCACAGGGTTTCCCACGGGTCTCTATTACCAATTTGGAGAGCGTTTAAAAGCAGAGTTGGCTGGTGAGGGGGTTGATCTGCAAGTAAAAGCTACAGGCGGCACCTTGGATAACTTGGCTTTATTAAGTGACTCTAAGTCTGGCGTTGGCTTTGCCATGGTTCAAAGTGGTGTGGCTGACATCAGTAAATATCCTCACTTGGTTTCAATTGCTGGCATGTTCTATGAGCCTATTTGGGTCTGGTATCGTGACGCCGCTTTTAAAAGTGAAACTGGCCCATTACGAGTATTAAGTCAGTTAAAAGGTAAGCGAGTTTCTATTGGTAATGAAGGTAGTGGCACATTGGTATTGAGCCAGGCTTTATTAAAAATGAGTGGCATATCTGAAAGCGACATTCAGGCTGAAAAGTTAAAGCCTGATGAAGCTATGAAGAAACTCAATAATGGTGAGATTGATGCAGTATTTTTGGTGGCTGCAGCTGAGGCGCCTATCTTGCAACAGTTCTTCGCCATACCTGGTATTCGTTTAATGAGTATTGATCAAGCCGATGCTTATGCACGTAACTTACCTTACCTATCTAAGGTATCTGTCCCTAGGGGCTTATTGAGCATTGAGCATGATTTACCGCGTCAAGACATACAGGTGCTTGCTGCCACAGCTACTTTGGTCGCGCATGACACTATTAGCCCGGCTATGGTGTCTCTTATTCTTGGCGCCTCTTACGATATTTTGAAATCCTATTCTCGTCTGCAAAAAGTGGGGGAGTTTCCATCGAATCTTGGCTTGGACTTTCCTTTGCAGATTGATGCAGAAATTTATTTGAAGGATGGACCATCATTTTTACATCGACACTTGCCCTTCTGGACTGCTGTATGGGTTGGTCGTATGATGAAGATATTAATCCCGCTACTGGTGATATTGATCCCACTGTTTTCTTATCTGCCAACAGTCAATAATCTGTTGCTAAAACTGAAGTTGGCACGAGTCTATGAAGAGCTCAAAATGATTGAGAAGAATGCACATAATTCAGATCTGCGTGAGGCGAATTTTAGAGAACTCGAAGCGATTGAGAAAAGGGTGGGAAATATTAAGGTATCGAGATTAGATGCCAAAGAATTGTATGACTTGAAGGGGCATGTCGGAGACGTGCGTAGCCGCTTAAATCAGCTGTAATAAGGGTATTTAAAATGAAAAATAAACTCTATCAATATTTATTGGGAACTGTATTGGGATTGCTAGCAATGCAGCTTGGCGCTCAACCCTATCCCAATAAACCAATCTCTCTTGTGGTGCCTCAGGCTGCTGGTGGAACCAATGATATTGTGGCTCGTCTGGTGGCCCCTGCATTTGGTGAGGCCATTGGTGCTTCAGTGGTAGTTGAGAATCGGCCGGGTGCTGGGGGGAATATCGGCACACAAGGCGTAGCACGCTCTGCAAAAGATGGCTATACCTTATTGCTCACGATCAATAGTGCACAAGCGATTAATCCAGCGCTCTATAAAAATCCTGGATTTGATCCCATTAATGATTTTGTGCCTCTGTACTATATTGGTGCCACTCCTTATGTTTTAGTTACGCCACCAGGATCACCTTATAAAACACTGGCAGATGTAGTGGCTGCTGCTAAGAAAAAGCCCGGTGAGCTTTCATATGCATCTGCTGGTAATGGCACTATCAGCCATTTACTAGGCGCCATGCTCAACACAAGCGCTGGAATAGAAATGCAGCATATTCCCTATAAGGGCGTTGCCCCAGCGATCAATGATGTGCTGGGTGGACAGGTGCCATTCGCTTTTGCAAGTCTTCCATCGGCCTTAAATTACATTAAGACCGGTAAGTTGCAAGCGATTGCGATTAGCTCTGCTAAGCGTTCAAGTGCTGCCCCAGAAATTCCAGCAATCGCAGAAACATACCCCGATTGTGTTGGCGAGGTATGGGTGGCCATTTTTGCTCCCATGGGTGTCAGCGCTGATGTGATCAAGAAAAATCAGACTGCGATGGAAAAAGTAATGGCTAGACCTGATGTTAGAGAGAAGCTCATTGCTCAAGGATTGGATTTAAGTCCTGTGCCAACCAATAGATTGGCTGCTTTGCTCAAAGACGAGCTAGCCAAGTGGGTAAAAATTGTGAAAGCTTCGGGCGCTCAGCTAGATTAAGCTTTACCATCAATGACTCTATGACTATTTCGCCGTTCAACCCTCCCTTAACTCCTGCAAAAGAACTTGCTCAAGGTTTACGTGAGAATGGCTTTGTTGTCGCTTCAGCAGAAACGGTTGCTGAAATTGCGCATGCTGCTTTACCCAGCTTGCAGGTCTTATCGCAATATTGGGAGGGTCTGCCACGTGACCCTTATTTAAAAGATGGTGGTCGTTACCGTTTTCGACGTCATGCTAGTTATGAGATTAACAAAGATGTTCTTACCTTGGTACCGCATCGTGCACACTGGCAATCTGTTAATTACAACGCACTCCATGGTGGAATTGAGCGATGGTTTGAGCCGGTGCAAAATCAATTACTGAATAGTCCTGCGTGGCAATCGCTATTGCTGGGATTGGGGCAGACATTAAGCAGTTTAAAACCAGTCAGTACTTGGTATGTGGAAGCACACCAATTTCGGATTGATACTACTGATGGTATCGGGCGACCAACCCCTGAAGGTGCGCATCGAGATGGCGTTGATTTTGTAGCAGTCTTTTTATTAGACCGGGTAGGCATCAAGGGTGGAGAAACCAGGATATTTGATGCCCACGGATCAGCAGGTTTGCGCTTTACGCTCACTCAACCATGGTCTGTACTGCTAATGAATGATGAGAAGATGATCCATGAATCCACTCCGATTCAGCCGA
>CANIMS010000256.1 GCA_947468785.1 Betaproteobacteria bacterium | reverse complement strand
TTCCCAGCAAAATCGGTAAAAGAAATGGTTGCCTTAGCCAAGGCAAAGCCTAATGGGATTGCTTACGCTTCTTCTGGAAATGGTTCCGCACAGCATTTGGCCGGCGCATTGTTCGAAGTGAAAGCTGGCGTAGAAATGCAGCATATTCCCTATAAGGGTGGAGGCCCAGCCTTAAATGATGTGGTTGGTGGGCAGGTGCCAGTATTTTTTGGAAGTGTTGCCTCTACTAAGCAATATGTTGAGGCTGGCAAGTTAAATGCTCTCGCCGTTACTGGGAAAAAAAGGGCCTCATCGATGCCTAATGTTCCAACAATGGCAGAGGCAGGCATTCCCGGTTATGAGGTTTATGAGTGGAATGGAATTTTTGCGCCAGCTGCCACACCAATAGTCATTCTGACAAAAATTGCTAATGCGATTTCACAAGTAATGCAGTCTCCTGAGGTCAAGGAAAGGGTTACTAGCTTAGGGGGAGAAATTTTTCAGGGCGACGCAGATGTGGCAGATAAATTTATTAAAGCCCAAATGGTAGAGTGGTCAAAGTTAGTGAAGAGCGGAAAAATTACGGTTGACTAAAATAGATGAAGAACGCTTTTAAGAACACACTATTTTCTTTTTTCCTTAGTGCTTTACTTTTAGGTAATGCGCTTGCTGCCGATATCCAGGTGATTACCTCAGGCGCATTTGCTGAAGCACTAAAGACTTTAGTTCCTGAGTATGAGAAGCAATCACCTAATAAGGTCATTATTTCTTATGGTTCATCGATGGGCGCTGCTCCGGATTCCATTCCTACTCGATTGGGTCGTGGAGAAAAGTTTGATGTGCTGATTTTGGCGGGTCCTGCTTTGGAAGGTTTTATTAAGAACGGCGCTGTACAGCCTGGGACTAGGGTAGATTTGGTGGCCTCTGTGATGGGTGCGGTAGTGAAGGCGGGGGCGCCTAAGCCAGACATCAGCACGATGAATGGTCTAAAGCAGGCATTATTGAATGCAAAGTCAGTTGCTTACTCAGCTAGCGCTAGCGGCGTGTATTTATCAACAGAATTGTTTCCCAAAATGGGAATCTCAGAGCAAATGGATAAAACAGCCAAAAAGATTTATAGCGAACGCGTTGCTTCGGTTGTGGCTAGAGGAGATGCAGATTTAGGCTTTCAGCAGGTGAGCGAGCTGCTGCCAATCCCTGGCGTAGATTTTATTGGGGAGCTTCCCCCTGAGGCACAAAAGACCGTTTTGTTTTCTGCAGGCATTACAAATAATGCGAATAACTTAGCAGCATCTCGAGATTTGATTGCATTTCTAGCATCACCCAAGGCGGCGCCTACGATTCAAAAGGCAGGACTTAAGCCGGTGTTACCTACTCTTCCCTGGTAAATCTAAACGCGATATAAATTCAGATGATTGATCACTTAGACCATTTGGTATTAACAACGGCTAAAGAGTCAGAATGTATTGACTTTTATACCCGCGTCTTAGGGATGCAGCTTGAATCCTTCGTCGGAGGCACGCCGCCGGTTGAGCGCAAGGCATTTAAGTTTGGCAGTCAAAAAATTAATTTACATATCAAAGGCAAGGAGTTTGAGCCTAAGGCGCATATTCCAAGCCCCGGCTCCCTAGATCTTTGTTTTATTGCAGACAGGCCTCTTACGGAAGTAGTTGCACGTTTAGAAGAGGCCCAATGGCCGATTTTGGACGGGCCGGTCATGCGGACAGGGGCTACGAGCAAAATTATGTCTGTTTATGTGCGGGATCCGGACCTCAATCTCATTGAGATCAGCGAGCTAATTCAATAATTCAGCAGATTATTTTTGTGAAATTTAAAAAGTAACACGATATAATTTTCTCAAGCAGGAGAGTGAGGGGTATCCCTCCACCGAAGGCGCAAACTCCCATGAACGCTCAGGTATCCACCCGGAAGGTACTGCTTATCCTAAATAGCCGTCTGGAGAGTCACCATCTTTATGGTGCACCGAAGGAGCAAGCACTAAGCTAGGCTTAGTGTGAATCTCTCAGGTATCAGGGACAGGGGGAGCGGCATCCATCTACATGAATTCATGTAACTGATGGGCTGCATTTGGGAGAATTTGTATGCACACTCTTATTACATAAGTTGGCAATTCAAGGCGACCTTGATCACTAGGTTCAAGTTCATTCACATTGATTATTTTGCTCAATCGCTTTTTGCAATTGAGCGCATACCAACTTAAGGAAAAACGTATGACTAAGAAATTTGTTGAAGAAGCCCCATATCATCCCGGTTATGAAGATGCAGGATTTAAATCCTCAACATCCCCAGTTGCTGCTGAGCTTGATAGCTTTAGAAAAAGTAATTCACGTTATTTAAATTTTGCCAATGTGATTGTGGATTTCTGCGCATCTGAGCAGCTTAAGCATTCGCTTAAATGAAGTTGTTTTGCTAATCAATAAGCCACCAAATGGTGGCTTATTGAGCGAAGGTCTATAGATCTGGGTTATCCAGAGCTAAGGCATCAAGATGGCTTGTATCTGCCCAGCGATCTACTTTCCATGCGCTACCATCGTGACTAATCCAGTTTAGCGAGGCATTCGGTACTGATACAGCCTTCTCCGCATCTAGAGCTTGATTGCTGGCGATTCTGTACATCATGTCTAAGGTGCCACCATGACTTACCAACAGAATAGTTTTACCAATATGTTGTTGACGAATTTTTTCAAGCGCCTTTTGAACGCGCTCTGCAAGCTGAGTAATACTCTCGCCACCACGTAATTCTTGATGAACATCCCTGCTGATATGACTTTTCCAAAGCTCAGGATCAAAGCCGGGAGCTTCCTCGGTAGTGACTCCTTGAAATACTCCGAGGTGACGCTCTCTTAAAGAGCTATCGACAATAGCCTTGGTATTAAACAATTTTTCAATCGCATTTGCTGTCTTGGCCGCACGCTGCAAATCACTGGTATAGAGGACATCAAACTGAAGATCAATGGCTTTGATGGCCTTTGCCATTTGAGCAGCTTGCGCAATACCGCGTTGGTTTAGATCGACATCCGTATG
>CANIMS010000255.1 GCA_947468785.1 Betaproteobacteria bacterium | reverse complement strand
TTGAGCCAACTCTTTCTTAGTCAAGGCCTTTTCTTCGGCACTACCTGGTTTTGGTACTTTGGCAGCGTTCTTCATGCGACTAGCAACAGCCAATCCTTTATTTTTGAAAAGATCAGTTTTTTTCATTGTCATGACTATTGCTCTTCGAATGTATTGATAGAAATGCTGATTATTTTGTGAGTGAGCGAGCAGCTAATCCCAAGAACAGCATCGACCAACCCTGCAATAACAACTCAACTGCAATCAGCAATCCAGGTAGCCACAAACTGGAGGATGGAAAGCTATTCATAATCATCACGCCCAGCAAGATGGAAATCGCTGATGAAAGCACTAACCAAAACCATTCACCAAACAGACGATGCTGAAATGCTGACACTAAGCGCAGAAAACCTGTCACAAAAAAGATGGCAGCTAACCAAAGGGTAATCACTTCGAGTGCGGGGATCGGAAAAGCCCAGCTATAAATACCCGCTGCGATATACATGACTGCCAAGAGCGCCTGAATCCCAACACTTTTCCAGCCGTGAGACTTTAAGGCATGAGCTCCTTGCAATATGCCGCCCACAATTAAGAAAGCGCCCAATACATTAATCGATACAAAAGAAAATAGAGTCTGACCTGCAACACCAATCATGCCGAGCACGATAAATAAAATTCCCAGACCAATTAAAGCACCTGGCACCTTTGCTGCGGCACCCAATACTGCGGTACGCATTTGCTTTACTTGATCAATTGTTGGATCAGCCATTCCATTCTCCTGTTTTAGCACTTCTTTGGTACTACATTTAATTCAAAAATACTTCTCTCACTATAGTGCGTCGTCTACTGAATCGATAAATTCACGAATGGTTTGATTGAAAACTGCAGGCTGCTCAATATTCGACAAATGCGCAGCTTCTTCGATGATCACCAATTTTGATCCGTCAATCATGCGATTGAGCACGATAGCCTGCTCTACTGTACAGGCTGGATCTTGGCGGCCAGTCAGAACCAAGGTAGGCGCCTTAATCTTAAGCAACATAGTGGTTTGCGCCATATCACGTACTGCGCTACCGCATCCAATATAGCCATCTACGCCGGTACCCAAAATCATCTGACGAACTTTTTCAATATCCTGTGGAGCACGTTCAACAAAAGGATTTGTAAACCAGCGCTGAATGGTTCCATCCACTAATCCAGCAAGACCATCTTTACGAGCTGTTGCAAAACGATCTTCCCATAGGCTGCGGGGCGGCATTTCACTAGCGGTGTCGCAAAGAGATAATGAATACACTCGCTCCGGAAAACGGGCGCCAATTTGCTGGCCAATCATTCCGCCAATCGATAAACCAACAAAATGAACTTTCTTGATCTGCAATGCATCTAATAAACCAACCGCGTCATCCGCTAATTGAGAAATAGAATAGCTTCCTGGTGTAGTTTGAGTGCCTCCATGTCCTCGCTTGTCATAACGTAAGACGCGATAGCGGTCTGCTAAAGCGGGCACATTCCAGTCCCACATCGTGTGGTTTGACATCAAACTATTTGCCATTAAAACGACATGGCCATTCTCGGGCCCATCGAATCGATAGGCTATTTCAAGACCATTTACCAAGACTGTCTTGGGTTCTGCTTTCTGAGTCATTTATCTCTGCTTTCTTTATATCTTTATATGTTGCTATTTATGTAATCCTGAGAGCATGGTAGATTATCTAATGAAACTATAAAAAATATTGAAGGAGACAAGATGTATAGAGCCAAGCGCCCAGGGCAATTTGCCCAGATCCTGCTAAATGGGACCCTTAGCTTAGGGTTCGCCTTGACTATGAGCGTCAGCCATGCTCAAAACCAAGGCCAAAATTATCCCGACCGAACCATCAAAATGGTAGTTCCCCTCACTACAGGCTCTGGTGCCGATATTGCTGGGCGAGTAGTCGCAAAAAGCCTCACTGAGACCTGGAAGCAATCGGTCATTATTGAAAACCGGCCTGGCGCAGGTGGTTTGATTGGTACAGGTGTAGTGGTGAACTCTGATCCTGATGGCTATACCCTGCTGGTGCAATCGGCATCTTATGCAGCAAACCCTGCTATTTATAAGAAGCTTCCTTACGATCCATTAAAAAGTCTGATTGATGTAGCGATTCTTGGTCAAACGCCTTATGTGATGATTACTGCAGCCGATGGTCCTTATAAAAGTATTCGTGACTTGGTAACTGCTGCAAAAGCTAAACCAGGAGAGATCACCTTTGCATCCGCTGGTGTTGGCAGCTCTACGCATTTGGCAGCAGAGTATTTCAACCAGCTCATGGGCATTAAATTGATTCATGTTCCCTATAAAGGTTCACCTGAAGCAATTCAAGACACTATGTCAGGACGCACTGCGTTTTATATGGCGCCATTGGATACCGCAATTGGTCAACTCAAAGGTGGCAAAGTCCGCGCCTTAGGCGTTACCAGCAAAATTCGGAATGCTGCCGTACCAGATATTCCAAGTATTGCAGAGCAAGGCTATCCCAATTTTGAAATTGGCCTATGGTTTGGTGTGTGGGCGCCTGCTGGAACACCTCCTGCAATCGTGGCCAAGATTAATCAGAGCGTTAATCAATCGATGCAAGATCCTGAGGTCAAAACCGCTTATGAAAATAAAGGGATTAAGGCAACGCCAATGAGTCCAGCAGAATTTAGTAAGTTTGTTCGTGAAGAAATCACGAAGTATCAAAAGATTGCCAAAGAAGCAGCCATTGAGCCTCAGTAAACATTCTGCACCTCTATGCCAAGCACCCGATTCGGAAATTCGTTCACCTCAGATCCAATTTCCGAAAGGGGCGGTTGATTGTCATGCACACGTATGTGGTCCAGCCGATCAATTTCCGTATGCAGATGAGCGCATCTATACCCCGCCCGATGCCACACTAGAAAGTTATACCGATTTACTAAAGCAGTTGGGAGTAGATCGAGCAGTGCTAGTACAGCCTAGTGTTTACGGTAGCGATAACCGCGCAATGCTAGCTGCTCTGAAAAGCGCTCCTGAGAAATTTCGTGGTATCGCAGT
>CANIMS010000254.1 GCA_947468785.1 Betaproteobacteria bacterium | reverse complement strand
TTTGCCGCGTTTTCATATGCCTGAGCGCCTAGACGAATGTAGATTTCACCTAAATTAGCTGCGGCAATGGTGTAGGTCGGGCGAAGCTTCAGGGCGAGTTCTAAATAGTCTCTTGCCTCAATCCAGTTTCCTTGGTTCGCGGCCATTGCTGCCAAATTGTTATAGGGCTCTGGTAACTCAGGAAATTGTTGAGTGATTTCAATTAAGGTTTTCTTTGCATCATCAAATTTACGCATCTCGAGTTGAAGGCGCGCTTTGACAAAACGAATTTGTACATTTCGTGGGTTTGTCTTGAGAAGAGTATTGATAAGGTTCACTGCTTCTTGAAATTGCCGTGCCTTGACGAGCTTTTCTACATTTGGCGGAACTGCATTTTTTGGAATGGGATCAGGCTCAATAATTAAAAAGGAAAGAAAAGGAATAGCTACCGTATCTGACAGTTCTGGGTTTAAGGGGTCATATCCCGTATCAGCAGAAAGTCTCGGTGGTTCGATTGGGCTATAGCCGCCTAGATAGGGTTGTGCTGGGGTAAGCGGAGAATTCATTCTTTGAGCATTTAAGGAATTTAATTCAGCCTGGGTCCGGTCTTGGGCAGCGGTAGTGCAACCCCCCAATAAAAGCAAGGAGAAGCTGGCTACTAGGGCAAGCAAAAGGGTCGGGCGCGGTGCAAATAAGGTTACGGACATAGGAGAAGGGGTATAAAACGGGCTCATTCGATATACTCAGCGCTCAGTCTAACAAATTGGCGCTACTTGCCCAACCTTTATAGCCCTATGCTGCAAATCTATAACACCCTTAGCCGTTCAAAACAGGTCTTTAAGCCTATCGTACCGGGCAAGGTGAAAATGTACGTTTGCGGCATGACGGTATACGACTTTTGCCATATTGGCCACGCTAGGGTCATGATCGTGTTTGATATGGTGGTTCGCTGGCTCAGGGCAAGCGGGTATGAAGTCCTGTATGTGCGGAACATTACTGATATTGATGACAAGATCATCAATCGCGCCATTGAGAATGGCGAAGCCATTTCTACCTTAACGCAGCGCTTTATTGATGCGATGCACGCTGATTCTGATGAGTTAGGTTTGATGCACCCAGATCAAGAGCCGCGCGCTACGGATTACATTGCGCAGATGCAAGGCATGATTGGCAAACTGATTGAGAATGAATTGGCTTATCAGGTTGAAGATGGTGACGTCAATTTTGCTGTGCGTTTACTCCCAAATTACGGCCGCCTTTCAGGAAAATCATTAGATGAATTAAATGCGGGTGAGCGGGTAGCGGTAACTGGTGGCAAACGAGATCCACTGGATTTTGTGTTGTGGAAAAGTGCCAAACCTGAAGAGCCTGCCGATACGCGTTGGAAATCGCCTTGGGGCGAGGGACGACCAGGCTGGCATATTGAATGCTCCGCAATGTCCTGCGATTTACTTGGCGAACACTTTGACATTCATGGTGGTGGTGCAGATTTGCAATTTCCGCATCATGAAAATGAGATTGCCCAAAGTGAAGGCGCTCTCTATGGCAAAGACCGAAAAGAGGGCGATGCTCCATTCGTTAATTACTGGATGCACAATGGCCACATTCGAGTAAATCAAGAAAAGATGTCCAAGTCCCTAGGCAATTTTTTTCTGATTCGTGATGTATTAAAAAGTTTTGATCCTGAGGTGCTTCGATTCTTTATGCTCAAAGCACATTACCGTAGCCCGATTAACTATAGTGATGTCCAGTTAGAAGAGGCGCGCTCAGGATTGATTCGCCTCTATACCGCGCTAGCTCAGGTTCAGCAGACCAAAACGGAAACTCCTGACCCGCATAATCCGTGGGTAAAGCGTTTTGCTGATGCTATGAACGATGATTTCAATACGCCAGAAGCAATCGCCGTATTGTTTGACTTAGCTAGTGAAATGAATCGGGCGCAAGATCAAGAAAAGCAGATGTTAGCCAATGTACTGAAGTCCTTGGGCGCATCTCTTCATTTCTTGCAACGCGAACCCAGTCATTTCTTGCAGTCCGGAGTAAAACAAGATGATGGAATGAGCCCTGAGCAAATTGAAGCTCAAATTGAGGCACGTAAACAGGCTAAGCAGGAAAAAGATTTTGCAAAAGCGGATCTCATTCGTCAAAGTCTTTTGGCTCAAGGAATTGTTTTGGAAGACAAACCCGGCGGTATCACTGAATGGCGTAGAGCATAGTGCCAGGAACAAAAAATACAGTACTTACTGAGGAAGTTGCTCCGCAATATTGGGAACAGGCTTGCCGCGAACTAATGAAGCAGGATCGCATCTTAAAAAAATTGATTCCAAAATACGGCTCAGGATTTTTAGTGACCCGTGGAGACGCATTTAATACTTTGGCAAGGGCGATTGTTGGGCAACAAATTTCAGTTGTTGCGGCGCAATCAGTTTGGAATCGTGTTTTGCTAGCTGCAAAGAAGAAAGTTAACCCCAAAAACATCTTGGCTTTGTCTGCAGAAGAATTGCGTGCTGCCGGTTTATCTGGCCGCAAGGTTGAGTACATTCGAGACTTGGCGGATCACTTCCATTCCGGTCGATTGCATGCCTCCCAGTGGAAAGACATGGATGACGAGAGTGTCATTAAAGAATTAAGCGATATTCGAGGGATTGGACGCTGGACAGCTGAAATGTTCCTGATTTTTAATCTGGTACGTCCCAATATCCTTCCTCTGGACGATATAGGCCTGATTAAGGCCATTTCCCTCAATTACTTCAGCGGGGAGCCAGTGAGTCGCCATGAAGCCCGTGAAGTGGCTGCAAATTGGGCCCCTTGGCGTACGGTTGCCACTTGGTATATGTGGAGAAGTATCGACCCCATTCCGGTTGAATATTAAAATCAAGCTATGAAAACGACTTTCTTAGATTTTGAGCAATCAATCGCCGAATTAGAAACAAAGATTGAAGAGCTGCGTTTTGTTCAGGATGAATCCTCAGTTGATATATCTGATGAGATTAAAACCCTGACTGAAAAGAGCCAACAACTGACCAAGGACGTTTATGCAAATTTGACGCCTTGGCAAGTTTCACAAGTAGCG
>CANIMS010000253.1 GCA_947468785.1 Betaproteobacteria bacterium | reverse complement strand
TCAGTCTCTGCAGACATCAGTTCATTGGACTTCACCATCTTGGTAAACAAATCCTCCAATTTCTCGCGTGTACCAAGATCCAGCAATTCTGGATGGGCATCAATGACCTTAGCAAAATCATCACCACTCATCAGTGCTTCTACTACTGCATCATCAACCGGGTGATCCAAGGCCACATCCGCCATGGCCTTCAGTAATCCAAAGCGCTCAGCAAGAGGAGGAACAGCACCTACCACATGCAAGCCATGTGGAATTAAGGTGTACTCAAGCTCGAGCAATTCATTGAAAAGATTGCTGACGATATTTTGCAAACCCTTTAGATCGGCTTTATCCCAAATAGGTTCTGCTTTACATAGATCAATCTCTGCTGCTTGAGCCTGAATCAAATCTCCTAAATCGATACGCTCTTGATCTGCATCCACATCTAATGATCTAAAACGCTCAATCGACGCTTTTAAATCTGCAAGGCCAGCATATAAACCGGCTTGAGTTACTGGAGGTGTCAGGTAACTAATCAGTGTTGCACCAGAACGGCGTTTAGCAATAGCGCCTTCAGACGGATTGTTCGATGCATACAAATAAATATTCGGCAGATCATGAATTAAACGATCAGGCCAACACGCACCACTCATTCCCGTTTGTTTACCAGGCATAAACTCAAGAGCACCATGCGTACCAAAGTGGATGACCGCTGTAGCAGCAAAGTCTTCCCGTAAGTAACGGTAATAAGCAGAGAAAGCATGGGTTGGAGCAAAACCGCGCTCAAATAGTAAGCGCATTGGATCGCCTTCATAACCAAATGAAGGTTGAACAGAAATGAGTACATTGCCAAACTGTTTACCAAGGACAAAGATCGAACTGCCATTAGATAATTGTTTGCCTGGTGCTGGGCCCCATTGAGCTTCAATTTCTTTTAACCATGGCTCACGACGAACATGGTCATCAACTGG
Source organism: Betaproteobacteria bacterium (assembly GCA_947468785.1). GTDB lineage: Bacteria > Pseudomonadota > Gammaproteobacteria > Burkholderiales > Burkholderiaceae > Polynucleobacter. Next base: position 2,106 of record CANIMS010000253.1, on the reverse strand, counting down.
AATCAGAGTATGGACATTAGCATCCGCACCATACTGCTGGGCATTGCCTTTCAGAATCGAATCCCGCAACTCATCAACTGACTCTGGAACATCGACGGTATAGCCGCGCTCTTTCATTCCAAGCAATAAGTTTTGGACGGATTGGAATACGCTTAAATACGCTGCGCTACCAATATTTCCAGCATTTGGTGGAAAGTTGAACAATACAATACCCACCTTACGCTGTGCACGCTCTGAACGACGCAGGTCCACTAATTTTGCAACGCGTGCAGCCAACATACCGACACGCTCTGTACAGGTAAACATATCCTGTGGATTGTGATCATCTGTAAATGAGCAGTGCTTGTGACAACCAGTACAGGTGGTGCCAGATGCACCAGGACGACCGCCATAAACCATTGGGATAGTTGAACCATCGAGCTCAGGGATCGCCACCATGATGGTGCTCTCTACTGGGAGTAAACCGCGCTCAGAACTTCCCCACTGTTCAAGATTTTGAAACTCAACAGGGTGAGCCGCAATATAAGGAATATCTAATTTAGCCAATACTTCTTCAGCGGCATGGGCATCGTTATATGCTGGGCCTCCCACCAAAGAGAAACCTGTTAAAGAAATCATGGCATCGATGGTTGGCTTACCATCTTTGGTGAAGTAATCATCAATGGCTGGGCGAGCATCAAGGCCAGCAGCAAATGCAGGTACCACCTGCAAGCCTTGCGCCTCCAATGCAGCAATCACAGGATCATAGTGACCACTATTTCCCGAGACCAAATAAGAGCGCAGAACTAATAGACCTACCCTTCCACGAGCTTTTGCGTCAGGCACCACTGTAGGTAAATCGCTTAACTTTTCGCTGAGTCGATTTTTCATCCTCGGGTGATAGACACCAGAATCTGGATATTCGACCGGATCAAGCGCCTTAGCATTTTTACGCAAGGACTCACGTGTTCCAGATGCGTAGCGATTAATCAGGTTAACCATCATGTTGTACATGTTCTCTTGAGAACCGCCCAACCAGTACTGCAATGATAAGAAATATGCTCTTAGATCTTGCGCAGTACCTGGCACAAAGCGCAACATTTGCGGGATCACGCGTAACATTTTCATTTGCTTTGCGCCAGCAGTCGAACTCTTGCTCTTGCCGTCTTTATCTTTAGCGCTCGGACGTAGCTTTTTCAACATGGCCATCAAACCACTTGCAGGCTGACTCATGTCTAGCTTGCCAATTTTAGTTAGCTTAGTAACATCCCCTGCAGACATGGCACAAACCATGGCATCGCAATGATCACGCCTAGCCTTAAGATCTTCTAAGATTGGTAAATAGTGGTCTTCAAGAAATAACATCGTCGCAATGACAATGTCACCACTGGCAATGTCATCTTTGCAGTGCTGCAAATGCTCTGGATTACCAGCAAACTCACTCGCCGAATGAATGCTGAGCGTTGCCCCTGGAATAGACTTCTTTAAATCCTCATAAGCCCGATTTGCCGCACTATTTAAGTGGGTGTCCATCGTAACTAACACCAGCCTAATAGGCTCATGCAAGTTAGAGGATTTTGTTTTAGTCAGCATTTATAAGGTTTTTAAGAAGGGAAAATTTCAAAGTTGCTTTTCACTCTTTTTACTTTTATGTCTCAGATTGATTCTTAAAGAATCCTACAATACTGTCAACTAAAATTGACACTGAAATTGCTTCAAAGCTATTATTTAAGGGTAAGTCCCAATAAAAAATGAATGCCAGTATATTTGTGTGATTCATTACTCTTTTATGTATTTGCTGCAATGCAATAAATACATTAATTGGGTTGAATTAAAAAAATTTCAAGGAACCGGAATGGCACGTAATTACCCTTTCTCCGCAATTGTTGGGCAAGAGGATATGAAATTAGCAATCTTGATTGCGGCTCTCGATTCCAGCGTGGGTGGAGTTTTGGTAATGGGAGATCGCGGGACTGGAAAATCCACAGCGGTACGTGCACTTGCAGCATTACTCCCAGAGATGAGCTCAGTGCAAGATTGTGTATATGCCTGCGATCCAAACGCTGCAAGCGGAACCTGCCCTAGATGCGATGAGCTCAGATCCAAACTCAAGATTGGCAGCAAACT
>CANIMS010000252.1 GCA_947468785.1 Betaproteobacteria bacterium | reverse complement strand
GATAGGGCGCATATAGTTAAGCTTGAAAGGAGCAATTTTGAAATTAAATTAAGAGTAATTTTCATGGTCTGGCCGCTAGAGATTTTGAAAGAAATGACTATCAATGATGAAGTCTACAGGATCTAAGGAGGTTTTAGCTACTTGTACATTGAGGATTTCCGCCTCATTGAGATGAGCCACCTTTTGTATGTTTAATTCAATATTGGGAAGAATTAGCTTAATAGACTCTTCTTTCGTGATTATGTGCTCCTCACTTAGATTCAGTAGTTGACTTAATAGCTTGCTATTGCCATCGATATCGGGACTTGCGATCGTCATTTTCTGTAGATGACTGAATTGATTAGGGTGTTGCAGCCATTTCTCCTGCCAAACATACTCTGATGTCAGGTGTTCACAAAAATAGATTCTGATACCAGGAATGGGTTGTTTGGAAAAACGTACAGTTTTAAATTGAACCAATGCTGATTTACCTAAAAACTCAGATTCACGACTGAGGTCTTGTACGGGATTTACAGAAAATCCGCTTTCTAATAGTTGCTGATAGGTTTTTTGAGCATCATTTGTGCGAAACACAAGGGCGTCCAAGCCAAGTGCTTGATTAGCAATTTCTGCTCTTTGAACGGGTTTATCAGGCTCCCATCCTAGTAGCTCAATATAAGCACTATCCAACATGATGAGTTGATTGATTGAGCCTAAATTATGGCGGGCGATGGGTGTTAATTGAAATCCTTGGGCTGAAAATTTTTGAACAAGCACCTCAAGCTTATCTCTACCGATGACTACTAGGTGGTCAAAAGGATATTCTTTATGATGGTTTTGATTCACGGAACATTTAATAGAGATTTCAAAAAAATATCATATACGATATTAGCTCGATGCAGATAGATAGCGTCTGCATCCATTTCTGGTGCTCCAGAGAAATTTTCATCGATGGTTGCAAAAGAGAGAATATGTTGGAATAGGCTGATCAAAGAAGCTCAAATTAACGCGGAATAGTTTATTTATGAAATTTAATTGGAACAACCCATACCCAAGTACTCGGGTCCCTGTGATGGGGCGAAATGTCGTATCCACCTCACACCCTTTAGCTGCTCAAGCTGGTCTCATGATTATTCAGCGGGGTGGCAATGCGATTGATGCTGCCATAGCTGCGGCAGCAGCATTAATCATTGTGGAGCCGGTGTCAAATGGTCTAGGAAGTGATTGTTTCGCTATCGTTTGGGATGGTAAGGAGTTACATGGGCTCAATTCCTCAGGGGTAGCGCCACAAGCCTGGAGCCCAGAGTACTTCTCTCATAAATACGGGGCTACTAGCAATGGCTTGGCCGATAGACCTATGAGAGGCTGGGATTCTGTGACAGTACCGGGAGCATTGGCGGGCTGGGAAGAGCTACATAAACGTTTTGGCTCGCTGCCATTTGGAGATTTATTGCAGCCCGCAATTGAAATTGCTGAAAAAGGCTATGCTGTGGCGCCAGTTGTTGCTCATAAGTGGGGTGCTGCCGTCCCTGATCTTTATCAACAACCAGGATTTGCTCAAGCATTTATGCCTCATGGACGTGCCCCACAAATTGGAGAGCTCTTTCGTTTTCCATCAGCCGCCAAGACTCTGAAAAAAATTGCTCGCTCTGGAATTCGTGAGTTTTATGAGGGAGAGATTGCTCTAGAGATTGCTGCGCATGCAAAAAATAATGGTGGATCAATGACAGAGCACGATCTTTCAAGTTATAGGCCGGACTGGGTCGGAACGATTTCTCAAGACATTAAGGCTGCAGATGGAAAAACCTATTCCATGCATGAGATTCCACCAAATGGTCAAGGTATAGGAGCATTGATTGCTCTCGGTATATTGCAAAACTTTGATCTGGCTAGTTTGCCTTTAGACAGTGTTGAGAGTCAGCATCTACAAATTGAGGCAATGAAGTTAGCATTTGCAGACGTTTATGAGTATGTTGCAGATCCTCAGTCAATGATGGTAACGCCCATGCAAATGTTAGATCCTGCATATTTATCGGAGCGTGCTAAGTTGATTAACCCGCACAAAGCCACTCATTTTAATTTTGGCTTGCCGCAGTCTGGAGGGACGGTTTATTTAACTGCCACTGATGAACATGGCCGCATGATTTCATTTATTCAAAGTAATTACATGGGATTTGGTTCTGGCGTAGTTGTGCCTGATTGGGGAATTAGTTTGCAAAATCGTGGATTTGGTTTTTCGATGGACCCTAAGTCAGCCAATGTGGTAGCTGGAGGTAAGCGTCCATTTCAGACGATCATTCCAGCGTTTCTGATGCGCAAAGAGGAAAATTTCAGCGTTCCGCAAATGAGTTTCGGCGTTATGGGGGGTGACATGCAGCCTCAAGGTCATCTACAAACTGTTTTAAGAATGCTCTCGTATCGTCAGCAACCTCAGGCAGCCTGTGATGCCCCTCGTTGGAAGGTTAATCGCGACTTCAGTTTAGATGTTGAGGCAAATATGAATGCTGATACCGTCCAGGGTTTATCTGCTCTAGGACACATCTTGAAAAAAATAGATGATCCATATATGGATTTTGGAGCAGGGCAATTTATTTGGAGATTGTCGGATGATATTGGTGACGGCTATATCGCTGCTAGCGACCCTCGTCGTGATGGTCAGGCTGCAGTGTATTAGCTAGTTCCCAAAAAGTAAGCCCATATTCAAAATCGAGCTTAAGTGCACTAAATTCTTTTTTGTCTTAAGATAGCCATCATTCACAACACAATTTTAGGAATCAATATGTTTGCCAAAACAATTCTTAGCGTTCTTGCCCTTGGCGTAACAATAGTAGGCTTACTCTATTTTTTCAATACTGGTGAGTATTTCATCTTTGTTATTGGTCTAGCGCTCTATTTCTTGGCTGCTATCTCAGACTCTATTTGCAAAAGAATGCGGAAATAATCTGCTTTAGGGATGTTGTGTAATGCCCCGATTAAATTTTTATTGCCTTGCACTGCACTTCTCTAATCATCGTTGATATAAATCCTAGGCAACTACCAGGAGTCTCAAACGCCTGAATTTAGTTGATGGTGCTGCTC
>CANIMS010000251.1 GCA_947468785.1 Betaproteobacteria bacterium | reverse complement strand
TGATCACTTTATTATTGCTGGATCTATTCAGGAAATTAGTATCTATGAGAAATTACTTGAAGAGTCCGGAGCTTGGGTTAAAAGACTTCTTGTTACGATACCTTCACATACGCCGTTATTACTAAAAGCTACAGCGCAAATACAGGCAGAAATAAGTGGGTTAAATTTAAGCGATAAACAACTCGGCATTCCAGTTATTCAGGGAATCAATGGTTTAATCACCGATAGCTTGACCTTGGGCGTGCACTCTTTAGCGAGGGCTGTCTCAGAGCCTATTCAATGGCAGCAGTGCATGCAGACCCTTGTGGATTTTGGGATTACCGTAGTGCTTGAATTGGGTCCTGGGGGCACCTTATCTAAGATGATTTCTAGTGTTTATCCAGCGATTTCTGCCCGTTCAGTCATGGATTTTCGTACCCCTCAAGGGCTGCAACATTGGGTTTTACGTGAACTTGAGGGATAAAGGCCCTGTATAAGGGAAATCCCCATCATTTGATCTAGATCAAGTCTAACATTTCTCTAGTATATTAGTGACATATATGTTTTACATACAGTTTAATCAAATGTGAGGTGGGTATGAGTATTGCATTCCAAGAGATGGTCATGACTGAGCGGCAAAAGAAATTTCGCGATCAGTATATCGACGCAATAAGCCCCTTTTATAACGGCCTCGTACATATTGTGGTGATGTATGCGGTTGGCATTAGCCTCATTTATTACTGCGTTTCTAACCTGCATAACGTTACTTGGGAATGGATGGTCATTATCCCAGTGGCAATAGCTGGAAACTTTGTCGAATGGGCGATGCATAAATATGTCATGCATCGTTTAATTGATGTATTTGCCTTACGCGCAATCTACGATCGCCATACACGCCAACATCACCAGTACTTTACCGATACTGACTACACTATCGATACAGTCAAAGAGTTTAGGATTGTTTTCTTTCCATGGCGTGTACTGACAGTCTTAGGTGTTTCTGGAGCTTTATTCGGGTTTGTGGCTAGCCAAATCTTCAATGCTAATGTTGGCTACTTTGTATTCATGACCATGGTTGGACACTATTTGATTTATGAGACTTTTCACTATTGCTGCCATGTGAAAGAAAATTGGTTTGTTCGCAATATGCCATTTGTGAATACGATTAGACGTCACCATGCCGCACACCATAATCTCGGAATTATGATGCATAAGAATATGAATCTCAGTTTTCCTGTAGCCGATTGGGTAATGGGAACGTCTGATTTAAAGCGTGGCTTGTTAGGAACCTTGTTTAATGGATTTAATCAAGCCTATGTAGATCCTGAGTTAAAGCCTATTATTGAGAAGTTTAAGAACGGCAAGACACAAGAGGAAAAAGTCACACTCGAGGGTCCGATTCTGACCTCTGAAGAATCTAAAGCGCTAGAGAAGTAATTCTTCTGCTAACCAGCTCATGACATATGCTGTTTTCTTCGATGTTTTGCCCAAAAAAGGTTTTACAGACGCCTATTTTGGAATGGCTGCTGGCTTAAAGCCCATCGTAGAAATGAATCCAGGATTTATTTCAGTAGAGCGCTTTGAAAATCTTGGCCAAGTGGGTTGGTATCTATCCTATTCGCAGTGGGTCGATGAGAAGGCACTCGGCTCATGGCGCTGTCAACATGATCATCATGAGGCGCAAGTCTGTGGCAGAAATTTGGTCTTAGAGGACTATCGCCTGAGAGTCGCGTCTACCTTTCTTGATAGCAGCAGTGAATCTGACAAGTCCTGCATGCTCGCTTTGGTTGGAAATTTTGAACAAGTTCAGATGGAAGCAGGGCATACCCACAAATCACTTGGTAAAGCGCCTAAATTATTTAAGGGCGTGATTAATCCCGAAAGAGGGATTGCTTTGTTGGATTTGGATGCAGTAAGCACTTTAAAAGTAAAAAATTCAATTTCTAATCACGAATTAATCGATCTTGGTGTATATGAGGTTCAGCGTGATTACGGAATGTTTGATCGAGCGCAAGCTCCTAGTGTTTTCGCTTAATAAATATGGCAACGAAAAAAATTACTAAAACTTCTATTGTTGTCCCCATTGAAAATTCGTCTCTTTCAGATCAAGCATATGAGCAATTAGAAGAGATGATCGTGACTATGAAGTTGGCTCCCGGTACACCAGTTTCAGAAAGTCAGCTCTCTACCATGCTTGGTATTGGCAGAACCCCAATTAGAGAGGCGATTCAACGCCTGAGTCATGAACATCTTGTGTCCATCATGCCTAAGCGGGGTATTTTTATTTCAGATCTCAATCCCCAAAAGCAACTCAGAGTCCTGGAAACACGTCGTGAGCTCGAAAGATTAATCTGCAAAAAGTCGGCCAAAAGATGTAATCCAGAGGAGCGCAAGCAATTTGAAAGAATGGCTAAAGATTTTCAAAGAGCTGGAAAAGAGAAAAATGAAAAACTTTTTCTGAAAGTCGATAAAGAACTGAATGATTTGACAATTATCACCGCCAAAAATGAATACGCATCAAGAGCGTTATCTATGCTTCAGGGAATGTCGAGAAGATTTTGGTTTGGTAACTTTCATCAAATCGGAGATATTGCTGTTGCAGCGACACTGCATGCCAATATTGCCCACGCTATTTTTATGGGCAGCGAAAAAGAAGCTGGTTTAGCAGTCGATAAGTTGCTTGATTACATAGAAGAATTTACGCGTAAGACCGTAATGTCGCAAGAGTGATGCCGTTAGTTGCAGTTGATGTCTTGTTTAACTTAGATTTATAGGAGACTGAAATGAAAAAACAGAAAGTCAATAATCAAGGTCGTCGAGAGATGATTAAGGGAGTTGGGGCACTCACAGCCCTAGCAGCTAGTGGGTGGGGCTTTCCGGCTATCGCTCAAAACACCCCAATTAAAATCGGTATTTTGGCGCCTCGCGCTGGTATTGCCGGCACAATTGGTGAGTGTGGTCTACGCGGAGCAATGTTTGCAGCCGATAAGATTAATAAGTCAGGCGGAATTGGCGGACGTAAAGTTGAATTAGTAATTGAGGAAGAGACAAATGCTAAAGATACAACTGAGCGTTATCGTAAGCTA
>CANIMS010000250.1 GCA_947468785.1 Betaproteobacteria bacterium | reverse complement strand
CGTGAAGTCGGAATAGAGCGCTCTGCATTAACGCGCTATCCGCATGAGTTCTCAGGAGGGCAACGACAGCGCATTGCTATTGCACGAGCTTTAATTTTGCGACCTCAAATTTTGGTTTTAGATGAGCCTACCTCAGCATTGGATGTGTCTATTCAGAAACAAGTCTTAGCGCTCTTGTCTGAACTACAGAAGAAATACAACTTGGCATATCTCATGATTAGTCACGATTTAGCAGTCATCCGAGCGATGTCTCATGAGGTGATGGTTTTAAAAGATGGCAAGGTTGTTGAGTTTGGAGATACGGAAAGTCTGATTAAGAATCCCAAACAGGTCTATACCAAAGAGCTATTTGCAGCTGCTCAGCTCGTTTAATAGACCCGCTAATCCACGCTGAAATAGCCCAATTTGGTGCATTTGCCCCTCATTAATGCAAAAAAACGAATATAAACAATGGGTTGGGACTAGGCTCTAAAGTTGGTTAATCACTCATTCTTTGTTAAACTGACCCGATGTCGTTGAAAAACACACCCATTCCTAAACGAAGCGCCTTCTTGGGCTTAGGCCTCGCTCTATATTTTGCTGCTGCTATTTCTGTGCAGGCAGCAGATACCGTAGTTGAGGCCGCTCCTGAATTAGTAACACCTAAGGAGAGCATGTTTCAGGCGGGTAAATCTTATATTTCAAGAGTATCTGATCGTTTGGTTGATAGCGTTACTGGTAAGTCCGACGAATTAATTAATCGTGCGATGGAAGTCATTGGTGTGCGCTACCGTTGGGATACAGAATTGCCTCAATCTGGTTTAGACGGCAGCAGCTTTGTTGGTTATGTATTTAAGGACAAGCTTGGATTTTTATTGCCACGTAAGTCGACCCAGATGAGTCGTGTTGGTAAGCCTATCAATCGTGAGGAGTTACAGCCTGGAGATCTCGTATTTTTTAATACGATGCGCCTAACGTTCTCGCATGTGGGTATTTATGTTGGTGATAACAAATTCATTCACTCTCCCTCAAAGGGCACTAGTGTTCGCGTAGATGACCTCAGTAGCTTGTATTGGGATAAGCGCTTCGATGGCGCTCGTCGATTGGACGGCAGCGACAATCTCAACGATGCTGAACGCCAAGAACTTCTTAATGAAGTCAAAAATCTCAAGCGTAAATCTCGTAGCCTCTAAGGCCAGTACCTTGGGCTCAGCCCTTTAATTTTTCTTTAATCAGCGCCATTTGTTCTTGGGTTGCAATTTCCCCAGCAAGCACGGCAGCACTCCTTGATTTGAAATCCCCGCTACTCATTTGTAAGAGGTGAGGCTGTATGACGATGTCAGCGCTTCTGAGTTCATATTGATTGATACTGCGCTGCATGATGGAGATGGTTTGCTGTAATACACCTAAGGTGCCGCTGGCATCTTGATGAACGGGTTCAGAGGAAATATTGACGGCAATAATCAAGGTGGCGCCCATTTGTCTTGCATAACTTACGGGGACTGGTGCGACCAAGCCTCCATCAACGTATTCCTTGCCACTAATGGTGGCGGGCTGAAAGACTCCGGGCACACTACAGGATGCACGCACTGCAAGGCCGGTATTGCCTGAGCGAAATAAAATCCCTTTACCCGATTGGAGATCGGTAGCAACAATCCCCAGGGGGATACGCATCTGCTCAATGGTTTTACTTTGGACCTCTCGGTTCACCATATTCTGGAGTGCATCACCTTTGATGAGCCCACCAAAGCGGCCAGCGAAGGGCAAGCCCCAATCGGCAATGGTGGCTTCATCTAGGTTGAGGGCAAGGCGATTGATCTCATTAGCACTAGCTCCTGATGCTAGGAGTGCAGCAATAACGCTGCCAGCGCTACTGCCAACCACTAAATCTGGCTTGATGCCTTGAGATTCCAGGGCCTTGATCACACCCACATGAGCAAATCCACGGGCAGCCCCGGCTCCTAAAGCGAGGCCAATGACGGGTTTGCGGGAGCTAAAAATACTGCAGGAGCTCAGACCAGTAGCCCCCAGAAGGGTGCCGAGTCCAACACCAAGACTTAAGGCGCGACGCCTAGGCGGGGATTGGAGTTGTGGAAGAGGGTTTTTATCAAAAAATTCATGCATTTGGCTATTGTATTGAGCCTACCTTATAATGGCGGCACGGTGAACGAAAAGGACTTCGTTTCAGTGCGGGCATATCTTCTAACTAGAAATATTGAGATCAATTGCCCTTAGTAGCTAAAGAACACCCAAAACCCATTACTGAAATACATTTTTTAAAGCTAACTCAGGCTTAATCCTGATAGCCCGACTTTTATGGATGATCACAACAAGCGCGTAATTGAAACAGCCCTCCTGTGCGCGCAGGAGCCACTCACAGTTGCTGATCTGTCACGTTTATTTATTGAAGACATTTCAACTGCTGATATTGATGAGGCCTTAGTAGAAATTCAGCGTGCTTGGGATGACAAGGGAATGGAGTTGGTTCATATTGCAACCGGCTGGCGTTTCCAAAGTCGTTTGTCCATGCGCGAGTATTTAGATCGCCTCACTCCCGAGAAGCCACCAAAGTATTCTCGCGCAGTGATGGAAACCTTGGCCATCATTGCTTACCGCCAGCCTGTGACTCGCGGAGAGATTGAAGAGATTCGTGGCGTTGCCGTAAGCAGTAACGTGATGAAGCAGTTAGAAGATCGTGGTTGGGTAGAAGTGATTGGCCATAAAGAGACTATCGGCCGCCCAGGCTTATACGCTACCACCAAACAATTTTTAGATGACCTCAGTTTGACAAACTTGCAAAGCTTGCCAATGCTAGAAGATGCAGCGCCAATGGCAGCAGCAGAGCAATTGGGCCAAGCCATTATCGAATTTGATCCAGATGCCACAGTAGAAACTGTGATCATCAATGAAGGTCAAGACGTCGCTGAAGATTCAGTAAATGCAGCAGTAGAAGAAGTTACCCCTGAGTCTGAGCAATCAGACGAAACAAAACAATAATTAATGACAAGCTCTAACGAAAACGATTCATCCCCGGTAGTCAATTCATCGGCAGTTCCATCAAGCGCAGACGCGGCACCATCCAACGAGG
>CANIMS010000249.1 GCA_947468785.1 Betaproteobacteria bacterium | reverse complement strand
TAACTTAATGTAGTTGCGAGCATTTCCTTCTGCTGAAAAATGCTGTGCAGCCATCATCACAGCCACTGGGTCTGGATTGAGCTTTTCAAACAAGAATGTAAAAAACTTAGCATGCTGATCTTTGGATAGCTTGCGATAGTTATGAATCACCTCGTCCGCCATACTGACCGCATTAGACTCGCCTCGCTCAGAAATGAGGCGATTGACAGCTCCCGTCAGGCGTGAAAAATACCGGGCTTTTGCAAGCTTTTCAAGCATCAAACTCTTTCAAAAAAATCGGGTGGGGTGATAAATCTACTAGTAAGGCTAATTTTAGGCGGATTTAGATTTAAACGCAGTCATCAGGTAGATGCCAAAAATCATCATTGGCACACATAGCCATTGCCCCATCGTCAGCCCGAGCCCTAAAAGCCCTAAATAGGCGTCAGGCTCGCGGGCATATTCCGCCAAGAAGCGACATACCCCGTATCCAAGCAAAAAGAAGCCGGAAACCTGCCCTACACGACGTGGCTTACTGGAGTAGATCCAGAGTGCAATACCTAGCAATACACCCTCACCAAGAAATTGGTAGATTTGTGAAGGGTGACGCGGAATCGTGTCGACTAAGGGGAATACCATGGCCCATGGAAGGTCAGTGGGTCTACCCCAAAGTTCTCCATTAATAAAATTGCCAAGACGACCAAAAGCGAGGCCAAATGGAACTAAGGGTGCCACTAAATCACTCACGACAAAAAAAGTGGTCTTCCGTTTACGCGCAAACCAATAGAGTGCGAGCAACACACCTAATAGACCGCCATGGAAAGACATACCGCCTTCCCAAATTTTGAGAATATCCAAAGGATGCGTAAGGTAATGACCTGGCATATAAAAGAGGGTGTAGCCAATTCGGCCACCTAGTACCACTCCCAGCACTCCAGCAAACAGAAGATCTTCTAGATCTTTATAGGTCCAAGATAAGGCTTGATAGCGTGGGGCCCGAATGCGCAATCTACCTAACAATAAAAATTGCGCAAAGGCTAAGAGATACATCACTCCATACCAATGGATTGCAAAAGAGCCAAATCGGATTGCTGCTGGATCAATCTGGGGATGAATCAACATTAAGTGCTCTTAGATTGATCAAAGTTATGCAACTCGTGACCCAATTCTCGATAAGCCTTATAACGCTCACGCCCTGCAAGTCGCTCCGCCTCATTCACTGTGACAACTTCAACGATTCTAGGAAAACGCGCCACTAAAGCAGGAACATCTTGAGGCATACGCATACCTAAATGAATCATGACATCAGCATGTGGAATTTGATTTAAGGCTGGAGAAGCAAAATCGTCAGTAAGGACAATCGGTGTTTCAGTAGCGGCTTCATCATCAATAAAGCAGTGGGGTAAAAAGTCCGTATTGCTAAAGGTCCATAGCAATTCATCTAATTTTTGGAGGTCTGCCTTCTCACCTACCATCACAATTTGGCGAACTGGCTGGCCACTGGGCGTATCACTCCAAATGCGCCGTGTGAGGCGACAGGCATATTGGAGTTTGTCAGCAACATTGCTGTGAAAATCGATGCGCGCCATGGTGAATTAATGAATGACCTTATCCAAAGCCTAGTTTTGTTCAATCAAGTAATTCAGGAGCAAGGGAACAGGACGACCAGTAGACCCTTTTGCTGCTCCACTCTTCCAAGCTGTCCCTGCAACATCCAAATGCGCCCATTTATATTTCTCAGTGAAACGAGATAAGAAGCAAGCAGCAGTCACGCTACCAGCAGGACGACCGCCAATATTAGCAACGTCAGCAAAATTCGACTTGAGTTGCTCGTGATAAGCAGCATCTAAGGGTAAGCGCCAAACGGTATCCAAAGAAGCTTTGCCCGCCTTGGTCAAAGCATTTACCAGACCCTCATCATCCGAAAACAATCCACTATGTACGTGGCCAAGCGCAATAATGCAAGCGCCCGTCAAGGTAGCAATATCAATCACTGCCTTTGGTTTAAAGCGTTCTACATAAGTTAAGGCATCACACAAAATCAAGCGGCCTTCTGCATCAGTATTGAGAACCTCTATGGTCTGGCCTGACATACTTTTCACAATATCACCAGGACGAGTAGCTCTTCCTGAAGGCATGTTCTCGCAGGTTGGGACTACACCAATTACATTCTTCTTTAACTTCATTAAGGCTGCGGCATACATCGTGCCAATGACTGAAGCGGCACCACACATATCGTATTTCATTTCATCCATTGCCTCGCCAGGCTTTAGAGAAATTCCGCCGGTATCGAATGTAATGCCTTTGCCGACCAACACGATTGGGGCTTCACCAGTTTTACCGCCTAAATGACGCATCACGATAAATTGCGGTGGCGTATCAGAGCCTTTCGCTACTGATAAAAACGAACCCATACCCAAAGCTTCAATTTGCTTCAGACCTAGGACCTCAACCTTCAGGCTGACCTTCTTAGTCAATCCTTGTGCGGCCTTTCCTAAATAGGTTGGCGTGCAAATATTAGGGGGCAAATTTCCTAAGTCTTTAGCCAGATTCATTCCTTCAACCATGGCAATACCTTGGGCAACAGCCTCTTTCAATTCTTTACTGCAAGAATCATTGCCAGCAAATACCAAATGTTTAAAAGTATCTGGATGGTCCTTAGCTTTAAATTTCATAGCGGGCTGACGAACACCAAATCGATATGCTTGATCGCCAGCATATTGAATTGTCAAACGGACTTCATCAGCAATAAAACTACCTTGATGTGTCAGTGAAAAGCTAGGCACAAACCAAAGGGCATTTTCGATTGAGTTACCACTGAGCACTTTTAATGCAGCACGTGCAATCTTTGAATACGAAACTAAAGTACGTTCACTAGCTAGATGTAAATCCCCTAAGCCTACTAATAAAACGCGTTTTGCCTTAACCCCATTCACACTCCAGGATTTTTCAGCTCGCAATACACAAACCGAAGCTTGCTTAGCGTCTAGGTCGCCCACCACGTTGGCGTGATTGACTGCGCCACCAAGCAATTGATCCAGTTCTGCTAAAAAACCTGACTTGGCCTTGGCCGCCTTCGTTCCTCCAAAAC
>CANIMS010000248.1 GCA_947468785.1 Betaproteobacteria bacterium | reverse complement strand
GAAGTCTAGAGGGCATGCAGTAATGAAGGTGTATGCCGTAGGAGGTGCGATTCGGGATACCCTGATGGGTTTACCGGTAAGTGATATCGACTACGTGGTAGTGGGCTCTACAGTAGAAGAGATGATTGCCCAAGGTTATCGTCCAGTCGGTAAAGATTTTCCAGTATTTCTGCATCCAGAGACTCAGGCTGAATATGCACTTGCGAGAACCGAACGTAAGTCAGGCATCGGTTATAAAGGCTTTCATTTTTACGCTGACTCAACGGTGAGTCTTGAGCAAGATTTAGAGCGCCGCGATTTAACTATTAATGCCATGGCGCAAGAGGTGGGGGCAGATGGTAAATGGATCGGCCCCATTATTGATCCCTTCAATGGGCAGGGCGATTTAGCTGCGAAGGTATTTCGGCATGTATCGAACGCATTTTCTGAAGATCCATTACGCTTATTACGCATTGCACGATTCTCCGCGCGCTTTCCAGAGTTTTCGGTTGCTGAAGAAACCTTGGATGCACTCAAGGCGATTGTTAAGTCAGACGAGTTGAGTGCCTTGTCTGCAGAACGTATTTGGCAAGAGCTTGCTCGGGGTTTAGTGGCAAATAAACCGATGCATATGTTTCAGGTATTACTGAATACAGGTGCGGCCAAAACAATATTGCCATCTAGCTTGTCTCCTCTCTTGGCAGAAGAAGCATTTCGGGAGCGCTTAATAAAGTATTTTGAGAAGACAGGCAACCATCTAGAAGAGCGCAGCGCAATTACTTTAATGAATTTGCCGGCAAGTGAAATTCGTTCTTGGGCCAATGCCATTCGTATGCCCATTGAAGTGCGTGACTTTAGTGAGATCTTTAGCGATCTTATGCGACTACTCAATCAATATTCCAGTGGCGTTTATCCTGCTGTGGAAATTTTGGCTTGGTTTAATCGAGCTGATATTTGGCGCAAGCCCGATCGTGGACAGGCCTTGTTGGGGCTTGCTGAAAGACTAGGATGTCAGGTACTTGTTTTGATTGAGGCTATGCGTAATGCACAAGCATTAAATACTGCTGACATTATTTCTGGCGTTGCAGCAGAAGATCGCTCAAATGGTGAGCGTATCGGCACTGCTTTTGAGTCAGCAAGATTAGCGGCCATTACTGCTGCACTGAATTCCTAAGGCTTTATAAGCGGTTTCTGCCGCGAAGACCTGGCAGATCTTCCAGGGCATATCCTGGTAAAACGGCATTCAGGTTCTTTGAGAATGCAAATACTTTGAATAATTCACCCATTTCGGCTTCAGATAATAATTTTTGTAATGCATTTGAAATAGGTAGAAAGATTTCTGGATTGCCGGGATCGCCAATCTCTAGGGCAATATCTCCAATTCTGGCATCGAGTAAATAGCCCGCTTGGTTTGACAGATAAACATCATCTGCGTTTTCAGCTAGAGCACAACGAGCAATTTGTGACCACTCAACATGAGAAGTCAGATCGCATAAGCCAGGCAAATAAAAAGGATCTTGAATCGCATGGTGACGATGATGAGCCATTAAAGTACCTTGAAGTCTTTGGGGATGGTAATACTCGCTCTCTGGAAAGCCATAATCAAAAGTTAAAAATAAACCAGTGTGCAAGTGCTTAGCAACCTGATGCATCCAGGCATTTGCAGGGGCATGCAATTCTGTGACATAGCCCTCAGAGAAATTCCCGCCTAACAAGCTCTCTGTTAGTAAGTCTTGCTCAACAGGCATTCCTACTTTCCAAGTCAGCGTTTGATTTTCGTAAGAAACCCCATACCAATACCAAAAACCGTCTTGAAAAATAATGACATCACAGGGAATCGCATCAATGACTTCGTTTGCCAAAATAATGCCCTTGTAATTTTCAGGCAAGGTATTCAACCAACTGCATTGAGTGTTTGGACTCCTGTTTGAAAGATCGCTGGTTAGGAGTTCTTTTTGTCGTTGAGCCAAGTCCGGTGAAATTTCAATAATGTCGTAGCAGTCCAATTCAAAGCCTAGCTGATGTAAGCGCGCCATGATGGATTGAGCTAACTTACCGGTGCCTGCCCCAAACTCTAGAATTTGAGTGGGTAAACCTTGTGCTTGAAGGCCCTCCAGAACGGGTAACAGGGTTGAGCAGATAGCAGCGCCAAAGAGCGGACTTAGTTCAGGCGCAGTCGTGAAATCACCACCAAGCCCCAATTTATGAGCCCCAGCACTGTAGTAGCCCATACCAGGCTCATAGAGCGCCATCTCCATAAAACGAGAAAAGCTTATCCAACCGCCTTCCAGGGCGATTTGTGTAGCTATTTTGTCGCTTAGAAGCCGGCTATGCTCCGTTTCAAGGCTGGTCAAGGTAATATCCATACCTCGCTAGTCTAAGAGAATTTAATTGAACCCTAGTTCAACACCCCTATCCCAGCAAAAAAAGGCCGTTTTAGTGACTGGCGCTGCCAAGCGTCTTGGTCGAGAAATTGCCTTGGAGTTCGCACGCCAGGGCTGGGATGTTGCCGTGCATTTTGGTCGGTCTGAAGCCGATGCCCTAGACACTGTGGGACAAATTCAAAGCCTTGGTCGCATGGCTAAGGCCTTTCCAGCAGATCTTAGCAATGAGGCAGCTACTACAGGTTTATTCAAGGCAGTGACTGAGCAATTTCAAGGCTTACATTGTTTGGTCAATAGCGCCTCTATTTTTGAATACGATCGTGCAAATTCTGCAAGTCCCCTAAGTCAAAAAAGTTTGCAAGACCATATGCAAGTCAATTTGATGGCCCCTATTTTGCTTTCTCAGTTGATGTTTGAGTATCAAAAGAGTAATAGGAAAAATAAGGCAGAAAGAATTGCCGAAGACACGCTGCCATCCGTTATTCAATTGTTAGATCAAAAGCTGATTAATCTCAATCCAGATTATTTGTCTTACACGCTATCTAAAGCAGCCTTACTAACTTCAGTTGAAATACTAGCCCTTGATTTTGCTCCCTATTTGAGAGTGATGGGCTTGGCACCCGGAATTTCTTTGCCTTCTGGCGATCAAACTCAAGATGGCTTTACAGAGGCACATCAAATGACGCCACTCAAAAAATCATCTACCCCTCTTGATATTGCTAAAGCCGCAGTTTTTTTAGCAGAAGCCAATGCCGTTACAGGAACTACCTTATATGTAGATGGTGG
>CANIMS010000247.1 GCA_947468785.1 Betaproteobacteria bacterium | reverse complement strand
TCTGGCGATCAAACTCAAGATGGCTTTACAGAGGCACATCAAATGACGCCACTCAAAAAATCATCTACCCCTCTTGATATTGCTAAAGCCGCAGTTTTTTTAGCAGAAGCCAATGCCGTTACAGGAACTACCTTATATGTAGATGGTGGGCAGCATCTTGTGCCATCAACTCGCGATGTAATGTTTAAAACCAATTCATAAAAATAATAAAGCTGATAAACCATGCATGCCATTCTTTCAAATCCCGCCCTTGCTGACTGCCGCCGTTTATTCTTGAAAGACTATGAAATTTATATCAATATCGGCGTACATGATTTTGAGAAGAAGGCTGAGCAACGTGTTATCTTGAATGTTGACTTATATATACCGCTATTAATGAATACGCCGACCAATGATCAGCTAGAAGAGGTAGTGGATTATGACTTTATGCGTGAAACCATTAAAGCTCGGGCCTCTCAGGGCCATATCCACTTACAGGAAACCTTTTGTGACGATATTGTGACGGCAATGCTGATGCATCCAAAAGTATTGGCTGCATGTGTTAGCACTGCTAAACCAGATGTATATCCAGATTGCCATTCGGTGGGAGTCGAAGTATTTCGTATTAAGCAGGCTTAATAAAGAATAAAGAAAAGAATTTAAAAATCATGGGCGATATTCGTAAAGTTATTTTCGAAGAAAACAAGCTTGAGAAAAAGCTCTGTCGTTTGGTAGGTCAGGCCATTGGAGATTTTGGCATGATTGAAGACGGCGATAAAGTCATGGTTTGTGTTTCAGGCGGAAAAGATAGTTATGCCATGCTCGATATTCTGCTTAAGTTGCGTGAGCGAGCGCCAATCAACTTTGAGATTGTGGCTGTAAATCTAGATCAAAAGCAGCCTAACTTTCCGGCAGAAATCCTTCCGAATTACTTAAAGAGTTTAGGTGTCTCATTTCATATTGAAGAGCAAGATACTTACAGCATAGTAAAGCGCGTCATTCCTGAAGGTAAAACAACTTGTGGATTATGTTCACGTTTGCGTCGGGGAATTTTGTATCGCGTTGCCGATGAGTTAGGCGCAACAAAAATTGCATTGGGTCATCACCGTGATGATATTTTGGAAACGCTCATGCTCAATATGTTTTATGCAGGCAAGTTAAAAGGTATGCCACCTAAATTGCGTTCCGATGATGGCAAACACATTGTGATCCGTCCATTGGCATACGTACCAGAAAAGTTGCTAGAGCGTTATGCAGCGGATATGAACTTTCCGATTATTCCTTGCGATCTGTGTGGTAGTCAGCCCAATTTACAGCGCCAGGCGATGAAGCAAATGCTGCGAGATTGGGAAAAACAGTACCCTGGCCGTGTTGAGAATCTCTTTCGATCGATGCATCACATCGTGCCTTCCCATTTAATGGATGGTGAAGCCTTTGATTTCCAAAATTTAGAGGTTTCCACGCAACTGTCAGGGATTGCCGCTAGATCTGCTGGTGATAAGGCTATTGATGAGGCCGAATTAGATGAATTAGCCTGCGGAACCCTCATTCCAGGGACTTATAATCCCCCTTTATGAATATCGTCATATTGGCTGCGGGGCAAGGAAAGCGGATGAAATCCGCGTTGCCCAAGGTTCTACAAACTTTGGCTGGCAAACCCCTTCTTCAGCATGTCTTGAATACTGCTTTATCCATCCAAGGAAAGGGGTCTAAACAAGGCCCTATCGTTGTAGTGGGTCATGGGGCAGCAGATGTAAAAGAATTCTTAGCAAATGTCAGCAAAGCAGATCCTGCATTTGGCAAAGTTAGTACCGCACTCCAAGCGGAGCAAAAAGGTACGGGCCATGCACTCTTACAGGCTCTTCCTAAATTAGACCCGCAAGAGCCAACTTTAGTTTTGTATGGAGATGTGCCACTTACTAGCAAGAAAACATTGAGCAAGTTAGTAAAGTTGGCTGATGGGGTGCGCGGCAAAGATTGTGCTTTAGCGCTGCTGACTCAGAATCTGACTAATCCAAGTGGATATGGCCGCATTGTGCGCGATGCTGATGGTTCCGTGCAAGGGATCGTTGAGGAGAAAGATGCCTCGCTTACTCAGAAGGCCATCAAAGAAATTAATACCGGCATCATGGTGCTTCCAACTGGCTCTTTGAAGAAGTGGTTGAAAGCATTGCGATCTAGTAATGCACAAGGCGAGTACTACTTAACGGATGTGATTGCCATGGCCGTTAAAGATGGTGTACCGATTCGTACCACGCAGGCTGACGATGAATTTGAAATCGTTGGGGTGAATAGTCGCGATCAGTTGGCAGTACTTGAGCGAGTGCATCAACTCAATATTGCCAATCAGTTAATGGATGCAGGCGTATCACTTGCTGATCCTGCGCGCATTGATGTGCGAGGCTCGCTTGAGTGTGGCACAGATGTGTCTATTGATGTAGGCTGTGTATTCGAAGGAGCTGTTACTGTGGCGGCCGGAACTAAGATCGGCCCCTATTGCGTAATACGCAATAGCGTAATCGGTAAAGGCGTAACGATTCATGCCTATAGTCATATTGATGGCGCGAAGGTAGGACAGCAGTCCATCATCGGTCCGTATGCTCGATTACGACCCGGCGCAGATTTAGCAAACGATGTTCATATTGGTAATTTCGTTGAAGTAAAGAACAGCAAAATTGCGGCTAATAGTAAAGCTAATCATTTGGCTTATGTGGGTGACTCGATAGTGGGATCTAGGGTCAATATTGGTGCTGGTACGATCACCTGTAACTATGATGGCGTCAATAAACATCAAACCATTATTGAGGACGATGTCTTCATCGGATCAGATACACAATTGGTTGCACCAGTTCGCGTAGGCCGTGGAGCAACACTTGGAGCCGGCACAACACTCACTAAAGATGCACCACCAAATCAATTAACAGTATCTCGAGCTAAACAAATTTCCTTGCAGTGGCAGCGTCCAGTTAAAAAAGAGAAAAAGATTACAGCTAAGAAATCTGCACCAAAGTCTGCAAAGGGAAAAAAATAATGTGTGGCATTGTGGGTGCAGCATCGCACCAAAATATTGTGGACGTTTTGGTAGAGGGCTTGCGCCGTTTAGAGTACAGAGGATATGACTCCTGTGGTTTTGCTGTCATCAATGCTGATGATGCTAAACATCCGATTGAAAGAGCTCGCACTACTGCGCGAG
>CANIMS010000246.1 GCA_947468785.1 Betaproteobacteria bacterium | reverse complement strand
TGATGGCCAATAAAGCCGTTTACCCCAAGAATGAGTACTTTTTTCATCTTTACTGCCTCGTTTCAATCTAATGTGTTTTTGCTGGGAACCATTCCAAGATTTCAATGACTTGGCGGTCACCACAAATGCCGAATACTCGATTATCAACCACTTGGATGCCACCGGCTCCAAGATCGAGCTTGGCTGGAAATGGCCCCTGGAGGCTAGAGCGCGCCACAATCATGGTCTGACCCTGCCAATCGGTAAATGCGCCCGGATAAGGGGGTGCTACAGCCCGTATTAAGTTATGAACTTGAGATGCGCTTTGATTCCAGTGAATTTGCCCATCGGCGGGTTTTCGGCCTCCAAAATAGCTTCCCTGGGATAGCGGATTTGCCTTCCGTGGCACATTTCCTTGGATCAGTTGGGGTAGCACGGTATTTATCACTTTTACTGCGGCTTGGCTTACCTTGGCAAATACATCCGTTGCGGTTTCATCTGGGCCAATAATGACCTCTACTTGACCCACAATATCGCCAGCATCAGGCTTGACTTCCATGACATGCAAAGTAGCACCCGTTTTTGTCTCACCATGAAGAATGGCCCAGTTCACTGGAGCGCGACCACGGTATTTTGGTAATAGGGATCCATGCATATTCAAGGCTGCAATTTTTGCGCAAGCCAAGATTTCAGCAGGGATCATATAGCGGTAATAAAAAGAAAAAATATAGTCAGGGCTAAGAGCTTGAAGTTGAGATACCAATCCTGGTAATTCGCTTGAACTTGGTGTTACATAGGGAATATGTTTTTCAGCACAAAGCTTACTGACGCTGCCAAACCAAACATTTTCTTTGGGATCATCTTGATGGGTGACGACTAAGTCAACTTGGATACCTGCTGCTAGAAGTGCTTTGAGGCAATCAACACCTACATCGTGATAAGCGAAGACAACGGCGCGCAATTATTTTTTCTCTAAGACGGTTTGCACAACATACCTTGGACGTCGTCTGATTTGTTGATAAATACGTCCAATGTATTCACCTAATAAACCCAGACCAAAGAGCATAACTCCGATTAGGAAGAAGGTGAGAGCAAATAAGGTAAAGACGCCTTCTACCTCAGCGCCGAGAATGAAGCGGCGGATCAGTAGGTAAGCAAATAGGCTGCCTGCAGCCAAGGAGAGCAACATCCCCAATATAGAAAAGATTTGCAGCGGCATCACCGAGAAACCCGTTACCAAATCAAAATTGAGGCGTATTAGTTGGTAGAGGGTGTATTTAGATTCTCCAGCAAAACGCTCTTCATGTTTTACAGTAATTTCTGTTGGGTTTGATGCGAAGGTATAAGCCAAAGCAGGAATAAAAGTATTGCTTTCATCGCACTGACGAACTAGATCAATAATGCGACGGCTGTAGCCGCGCAACATACATCCTTGATCAGTCATCGTAATGTGGGTAATTCGTTCGCGCAAACGATTCATGGCGCGCGAAGCAAATCTTCTAAAGAAACTATCACGACGATCTGCTCGAATGGTTCCAACGTAATCGTGACCCTTGAGTAATTGCTCAGTCAATGCATCAATTTCTTCTGGTGGATTTTGTAAATCCGCATCCAGAGTAATGATGTACTCACCCTTTGCATATTCAAAGCCTGCCATGATGGCCATATGTTGACCAAAGTTGCTATGGAATAAAACAGCGCGAGTGACGTCGGGACGAAGTTCTACTTGTTTGGCTAGAATGCCAGCAGAACGATCTTTACTGCCATCATTAACAAAGACAATCTCGTAAGTAATGTTGCGCTTAGCAGCAACTGCATCTAAGGCGGGATATAAGCGGTGGAATAAAGCTTCGAGACCATCTTCCTCGTTATATACGGGGACAATAATACTCAACTTTGGATCGGCGGCTAAATGTGCGGTCATGCTGCAATTTTGCCTGATCTTGGGGGCTCCCCCAAAGAACCCTAGTTTTTACGGTATTTTTTGAGTATTCCTACCAGTCCCTTCACTATGCGGCCAATATCCTCATCGGCCATAGCGGGAAACAGGGGAAGGGTCAAAATGGATCTACCGATGCGTTCTGCGTGAGGCGTATCGGCTGTTTTGTAGCCTAAATTTTTATACAGTGTGAAGCCGGTAATGGTGGGGTAGTGAACTCCTGTACCAATACCAAGTTCTTTTAATTCAGTCATTACTTGGGCGCGATCTACAGTCAGTTGCGTCAAGGGGAGAATCACTTGAAACATGTGCCAATTTGTCTCGGTAAAGTTTTCGACTGGTAATTCCAGGTCTAAGGTATCTAAACCGGAGGATTGTAGTTCGCTACGCATCACATCAAAGTATTGGCGTGCCAATGCAGCGCGACGCGCTTGGTATGTAGGAAGTTGTTTGAGTTGCTCCAAGCCAATGACTGCATTGACATCAGTGAGATTATCTTTGCCGCCCAATACATCGACATCCATTCCATCCATGCCTTGCCGAGTAAGTCCTTGCAAGCGCAGTTTTTCAGCAAGCGCAGTTTCTTCTACATTATTCAATACTAGGCAACCACCTTCGATAGTACTGAGATTTTTATTCGCCTGAAAACTAAAGCTCACTAGATCACCAAAACTACCAATCTTCTTACCATTCCACTGTGAACCAAATGCCTGTGCAGCATCTTCAATTACCCGAAGATGGTGTTCTTTTGCTAAGGCGTAGAGTTGATCCATATTGACTGGAAGGCCCGCTAGATAGACAGGCATGATGGCGCGAGTTTTGGAAGTGATTGCAGCAGCTATTTTATTTAAATCAATGTTGCGAGTAACAGGATCAACATCCACAAAAACAGGTTTTGCGCCAACTCCCAAGATGACATTAGAGGTTGCCACCCAGGAGATTGGGGTGGTAATAACTTCGTCGCCCTCGCCAATGCCGGCAACTTGTAAAGCAATCTTCATTGTTGCAGTGCCATTGGCGAAACAGCGTACCGGTCTTCCACCAAAGTACTGGGAGAGTGTTGCCTCAAACTCTGCTAGCTTAGGGCCCGAGGTCACCCAGCCTGAACGAAGTACCTCTGCAACAGCGTCAATCGTTTCTTGATTAAAACTAGGGCGGGTAAAGGGAATAAATGCTGGCGTAGAAGCTGACATGATGAGCCTTTATTGTTGAGGCGAACTAGCAGTGTCCGGATGTTTCACAATCACTCTGCGAGAGTCACGATCGACTTCTTGCATTG
>CANIMS010000245.1 GCA_947468785.1 Betaproteobacteria bacterium | reverse complement strand
CACGAATTTGAAGTAAGGGAATGAGCTTTCGATGACAGACAAGACTAAGCTCAATCCTGAAAAGCCAACATCGTTAACAGATAGTCAAGGCGATGAACAATCAGAGACGCTCTCGGATAGTGAGCGTAGGGCGAAGTATGGTGTGAATGCCTCCAGGAAGTCCGCAATCAGTAAGCGTGAACTGATGGAAGAATTATCACGTGAACGATTTCCCTGGGATGAATAAAAAAGCTCCTGAATTGATGTTCAAGAGCTTAATTTCTCACTAAAGAATTAGTGAATATTAGGGTTTACGCAACTATTCACAATAATTAATGTAAATATCATGGATAGGTATTGCTATTGACTTTGGGTGCCAAGAGCGGTTTGAGAGATCTTGCAGTTGTCTCATAATTAATTTATTAAAAAGGATAAAAAGGAGTCATGATGATTAAGAAAATTACCATTACCTGCGGATTTCTATTTTTAGCAAGCTCAGCTTTTGCAGATGGCAAAGTTAAATGGGGGTATGAGGGCAATATTGGCCCTGCAAATTGGGGTGATCTCAGTGCAGAATTTGCCATGTGTAAAAATGGAAAAGTACAGGCGCCGATTGATATTTCTTCTAAAGGCCTTGGAAAGGCGACTACTCCAGTCAAAACTTTCTACCATAATTCAAAAGCTACAGTAGTTAATAACGGCCATACTATTCAGGTTGATCTTCCAGATGGTGGTTATGCATCCTTATCAGATGATGATTTCAATATTTTGCAATTTCATATGCATGCTCCTGGCGAGGAGACTGTTGATGGTAAGCGTTATCCATTCAATGCCCATTTAGTGCACATTAATCCTGGCGATTCCGAGAGTGATACCGAAAGGGGTAAATTGGCAGTGATTGGCATTTTCTTCCAAGAGGGCAAGGAAAATGCTGCATTAAAACCTATTTTTGATGTCATGCCGGCGAAGGTCGGCAAGGTTGTGATGAAAGAAAAGTTCGACCCATCAAAGCTGCTTCCGAAGTCGATGGCTTACTACAGTTATTCAGGATCTTTAACTACCCCAGGTTGTAATGAGGGCGTTACTTTTTATATTTTGAAAACTCCAGTAGAGATGTCAGCAGCACAATTAGCGCAGTTCAAGAAAATATTCCCAATGAATGCAAGACCTGTAATGCCTCTCAATGGCAGAAAAGTGACAGAAGGAAGTTAGATAACACTTTTGTACTGGGCTAGCTAGCCCAGTACAAAATTTGACATCAGTCGATTTCAAAATGGCATATTAGGAATAGATAGTAGTCAAAACATCGGCTTTCCCTCTCCAAGCAGATGTTCTTATATGGATAAATAGGAGTTCAAAGAAATAAAAAAATTATTATTTGCATTAGCTCAAGCAAGCGCATTTGTGACTGTGGCTCAGGCTCAGTCAAATTTATCCGTTTATGGAATTATGGATATGGGTTACGTGAACCAGAAATCAGATGGTGCTGACGGCTCGCCAACTGACAAGGCCTCAAACAGTTATTTTGGGCAAGGTGTTCAGCAAATTAGCCGATTAGGATTTAGGGGAAATGAAGATTTAGGCGGGGGCACATCTGCATTCTTTACGGTTGAGACTGCTTTACAACCCAATAATGCTACTGCTTCTGTTTGGTTCAATCGTCAATCTTTTGTTGGATTGAGGATGAACTCAATTGGTAATTTTGCGATTGGTACACAATTTACCCCCGTCAGCAATCAGATATCAGCAACAGATGTGGGTCAGAGAAACCATATGCCTGGAAACGTGATCTTTTCTCAGGTTTCCACACAAAATAATGGTAATCCAGGAGTCAGGCCTTATGTACCTCCAGGAGGCTCAAGTTATACAACTAACTCATTTACGAACAGAACTGCAAATACCTTAACCATCAAGTCAGTCGATTTTTATGGATTTAAAGTTGGGGGAGCGTTAGTGCAAAATGGTTCAACTGTAACCGCTGACAATACTAGCGCTACAACAAATAATCATACTGGTTGGGGTCTTCAAGTAGATTACACCTTCCAAAAGCTATATATTGGTATGGCTTATCAGGCTCTCAAGTCTTTAAATACGAGCCCATCAACCACAGTGACTTATCCCACTCCTGAAATTTGGGCTTTACCACCTGGCGGTATCAATACTCAAGATAACCAGATATATGCTGCTGCGACCTACGACTTTAATATTTTGAAGGCGTACTTGCAATACATCAATCGTAAGGTGACTAGCGCGATCGATACTTCATATTATGCGAAACGCAGTGCCCAGCAAATAGGTGTTCGGGCAAGCTTGTCACCGGCTATTGAAGCTTGGGCAAGCATTGGCAATGGATCCATTGTGGATTTTGGCCGAGGTTTACCGACCGCTAATTTTGTAGCATGGCAGACGGGTTTGAATTACTACCTGAGTAAACGTACTAACTTATATGGCATCTATGGGACAAATAATATGAGCTCTGCTGCTCCTGTTGCGCCCCCACAAAACGTAGGGGCCTTTGCAGTGGGCATGCGTCATACGTTCTAAAAAATCTGCCTAGACTTAGGTATGGAATAAGTAGTCTAGTCTTGGGGTCAGGCGAGATTGACTCGTCGAAACATCCTTTTCGAACTCGCGACCAGCAGATTAAAAGGCCTAGTTAGACGCTGACGGACTCAATATAGCACGGAAAGACTCAACAATTTATTTGGTTGCAGCCGCTTCTAATATCGATTGGGTGACTCACTACAACCGCTAATCATAATTTTTGTTTATAAGTTTCTTTCATGAATAAGAGGGCAGTAAATGATATAAGGGCAGCAGCAATAATCATAAATGCGGGCGCAATAGCACTATGGGTCTGATGAACCAGCCAAGTAGCAGTTAAGGGCGTAAGTCCGCCAACTATTCCAACGGTTAAGTTGTAGCCTAGCGCCACTGAAGTAGTGCGAATATGTGTTGGGGCTGTTTCAACCATAAAAGTAGGAGAGGAGCCAATATATATCCCAATAAGTAAAGCAAAACCAAGTTGGCACAGTTGGACATGCATCTGACTCTGGTGATACATGCCATCAAATAGTGGGTAAGCAAGGAAGATCGCAGCAGTGACAGTCCCTATTAATAACGGCTTTCGACCAATGCGGTCAGATAGAGCGCCTGCAGCAATCATGATAGGGATCACTATAACCATACTGATTGTATTAATTTCAAGAGAAACTTCTT
>CANIMS010000244.1 GCA_947468785.1 Betaproteobacteria bacterium | reverse complement strand
TTTTCTCTAAGAGTTCTGCATGCTTAAAGGCATCGCTGTAAGACTCGCCATGCAAAATCACTTCCACCCAAGAGCCGCCCCGCGCCTTGACTGCATCAATTTTGAGGCTCGGCGTGGTGATTGGCATCACAATGACGGCTTTGCATTTCATCTTGGCAGCAGATAAAGCCACGCCTTGAGCATGATTTCCGGCTGATGCAGCAATGACTCCTCGTTTAAGAGCTTGTGGGCTCAAATGAGCCATTTTGTTGTAGGCGCCACGCAGTTTGAAGGAGAAAACAGGTTGGTTGTCTTCCCTTTTGAGAAGTACCTGATTGCCTAATCGCTTAGTGAGTTCAGGAGCTAATTGGAGCTCTGTTTCTCTGGCTACGTCATAGACGCGAGCCGATAAAATTTTCTTTAAATAGTTCGTTGCCATCCGATGAGCGTACCACGGATGGGCTCTAAGCCCTTAAATTTGCAAGGTTTTATCGCTGTGACCAACATCTTTCTATGTTTCCTGCCACTATCAGGATTGCTCTATTAAAATGCTTATTTACTAAATATGTTGCTATGAATGCCCCATTGGCTTTGAACCAGTTGTTGGACGCGGAAGCGGGCTCCCCCCGTCTGCGTGAAATTCCTTACAACTACACCTCATTTTCAGACAGAGAAATAGTCATTCGCCTATTGGGCGAGGAGTCATGGCGCGTTCTGAATGATCTTCGCGGTGTTCGCCGTACTGGGCGTTCTGCTCGGATGTTATTTGAAATCTTGGGTGATATTTGGGTCGTTCAGCGCAATCCCTTTTTGCAAGATGATTTGCTGGATAGCGCTAAACGTCGCCAACAACTGATCGATGCTTTATGGCATCGCTTGGGCGAGGTAAAAAAACGCAATGCTGGGGAATCTGCTGATCAAGTGGATATTCTATTAGGCGCTGCATATCGCGCAATAGAAACTTTCGAAAACGGTTTTAAAGAAGTTGAGCAAATTCGTAAACGTGCTCGGAAAGAATTAGCGCGCCATACCGCAGCGGACAATATTTGTTTTGATGGAGTGTCGCGCGCTGCTCATGTGACTGATGCGACAGACTGGCGCGTCGAATTCCCCTTAGTCGTCTTAAAGCCGGATTACGAATCTGAAATTCCTGGTCTAGTAAAAGCCTGTGTTGATTTAGGTCTGACGATCATTCCACGCGGAGGTGGTACTGGCTATACCGGTGGAGCGATTCCACTCTATGCGATGTCTGCAGTGATCAACACCGAGAAACTAGAAAATATCGGTAGCGTAAAGAGCAAGCATCTTCCAGGCCTAGCTCAGGAAGTGCCGACGATTTTTACCGGTGCAGGTGTGGTGACGCGCCGAGTTGCAGATGCTGCAGAGCATGCTGGACTTGTATTTGCGGTTGATCCCACTTCTGCTGATGCTAGCTGTATTGGTGGCAATATTGCGATGAACGCTGGAGGTAAAAAAGCGGTTCTTTGGGGTACCGCCTTAGATAACTTAGCTAGCTGGCGCATGGTTGATCCTGAAGGAAATTGGTTAGACATTGAACGTCTTGATCACAACTTGGGAAAAATTCATGAAGTAGAGAAGGTGCGTTTTCAGTTAACTTGGTCTGATGGATTAAAAGAGCCGGGTGAGCGCATCCTAAAAACAGAATTACTTGAAGTAGACGGTAAGCGTTTTCGTAAAGCAGGTTTGGGAAAAGACGTCACTGATAAATTCTTATCTGGCCTACCTGGCGTGCAAAAAGAAGGTTGCGATGGATTAATTACCAGTGCAACTTGGGTGCTGCATCGCATGCCTAAATACATGCGGACCGTTTGCTTAGAGTTCTTTGGTCAAGCACGTGAAGCTATCCCCAGCATTGTTGAAATCAAAGCCTACCTTGATGGCTTAAGCAAACAAGGTGGCCCAATCTTGGCGGGTCTAGAGCATTTAGACGATCGCTATTTAAAGGCAGTTGGCTACTCAACGAAGTCTAAGCGTAATAGCTTGCCCAAGATGGTGTTGATTGGGGACATTGCAGGCGATGATGAAGAAGCAGTGGCATCAGCCACTAGTGAAGTTGTGCGCATGGCCAATTTGCGAGTTGGCGAAGGCTTTGTGGCGGTTAGTCCGGATGCTCGTAAGAAATTCTGGTTAGATCGTGCTCGTACGGCAGCAATTGCACGCCATACCAATGCATTTAAGATCAATGAAGATGTGGTGATTCCATTGCCACGCATGGGTGAGTACACCGATGGCATTGATCGCATCAATATTGAGCTGTCACTCAAAAATAAATTACAAGTTCTCGATGGTCTAGAAGCTTTCTTGAGAAAGAGCTCATTACCGCTTGGTAAGGGCGATGAGGATTATGAAATACCGACTGCAGAAATTTTAGGGGATCGAGTCCAGCAAGCTCTTGATTTGATAGAGACCGTGCGTGCGCGTTGGTCCGATTGGCTTGAGCAGATGGATGGTCATTTTCCGCAATTACAAAATTACAGCTTGCGGGCTTCTTGGAAAGAAGAAATACGGGCAGAGTTGCGGATTATTTTTGGCGGTTTGGCTTTTGAGCCAATTTTGAATGAGCTCGAAGCGATTCATAAAAAAATATTGCGTAAGCGCGTGTTTGTTGCACTTCATATGCATGCTGGTGATGGTAATGTTCACACGAATATTCCAGTGAATTCAGATGATTATGAAATGCTGCAAGATGCTCATCGTGCAGTAGATCGCATTATGAAATTGGCGCGCTCTTTGGACGGCGTGATTTCTGGTGAGCATGGAATTGGTATTACAAAACTGGAATACCTGACCGAAGATGAATTAAAGGATTTCCGCAGCTATAAGAATCGCGTTGATCCAGAGGGCCGTTTTAATAAGGGCAAACTCATGCCCCATGCCGATCTCAGCATGGCTTACACGCCGAGCTTTGGGTTGATGGGCCATGAATCAATCATCATGCAGCAAAGCGATATTGGTGCGATTGCCGATAGCGTCAAAGATTGTTTGCGTTGCGGTAAATGTAAGCCAGTTTGCTCTACTCATGTACCACGTGCAAACTTGTTATACAGCCCTCGCGACAAAATATTAGCAACCTCATTGTTGATTGAAGCTTTCTTGTATGAGGAGCAGACTAGACGTGGCGTCTCCATTCGTCATTGGGAAATGTTTGACGATGTAGCAGCACACTGCACTGTTTGTCATAAATGCTTGACGCCTTGCCCAGTCAAAATTGACTTTGGTGATGTCACGATGAAC
>CANIMS010000243.1 GCA_947468785.1 Betaproteobacteria bacterium | reverse complement strand
GGATGATCCATTGAGTAGTTTGTCTGCATAGCACCTGCTGCGAGCATGTCGTCAACCTGTGATCCAGCAAACATGTATCTCAATAAACGCTCATCATCACTTGCATTTGGATATTTTTTTCTAAGCGCATTAACGCCGGGATCAAGCTTTATAGGTTTTAATGCAATATGTTTAGATCCATTTTCCACAATGCGATCTAGAACCGATGGCTCAATAGGAGCAAGTAATTTTCCGTAGTAGCCCAATGCATATTTTTTAATTTCATTTGGAACTACTCGATAACGATCGCCATGAAGCACATTTAAAACTGCTTGGGTTCCTACGAACTGAGCAAAGGGTGTGATCATGATAGGGTAGCCCAATTCCTGACGAACGCGCGCGCACTCCTCAAGCAGCTCGTCAAATTTTTCAGAAATACCGGCTTGTGCTAACTGAGAGCGAAAATTACTTAACATGCCCCCAGGTATTTGATGTTCATAGTGAAATCCGTTGTACTCTAAAATTTCTCCTACTGGCTTACCTTCAATTTCTGCAATTTTTTGGAAATGCTCGCCCACCTCATCGATTAAAGTATCGTTGACGTTAATCTTATAACCCTGTAATCGTAAATTTTTTGCGATATTTTGAATCGATGGTTGAGCTGCCCCGTTTGCCAATGGGGCAATTGAAGTATGAAGTTGATCGGCGCCTAATTTAACAGCCTCTAAATACATTAGAGGCGCAATACCAGTTAAACAGTGGCCATGAATTTCTAAAGGGATTTTTCCCAATACCTTCTTTAAAGCTGGTACTAATGTTCGAATACGGTCTACCGTCAATAAACCTCCTGCATCTTTAAGCATGATGGAGTCAACGGTACCACTCGCAATCAGTTTTTGAGCGGTTTCTACATATAATTCATCGGTATGCACAGGGCTTAGACTATATGAAAGTGCGCCAAATGTGTGGACCCCAAGAGCCTTAGAAATACGAGTAGTTGCCAACATATTTTCGACATCATTCAAGCCATCAAAAGCGCCCACCACTCGAAATCCATTTGCAACTAGACGCTCAACCCATAAAGCGATAATGTCGTCTGGCAAAAAGTCAAATGAAGCAATATTTTTACTTCGAACTAAAGATCTTAATGGAGTATTTTTGATGCGTTCTCGCATTAAGCGAACACGCTCCCAAGGATCCTCTTTTAAATAACGTACACATACGTCAAATTGGATAGTGCCCGCTAAGTCAATTTGATCAAATCCAGCTTGATCCATCTTCTCCGCAATAGGAAGCATGTGCGCAGTAGTCATGCGAGTAGCCCATAAGCACTGATGCCCATCGCGCAATGTTGTATCAATAATTCCTACTGATTTTTCCAATTCAATACCCTTCTAAAGAATTAATTTTTAAGAAATTAAATTAAAGCAACGCCAGTCTCAAATCGATCATCAATTCCAATCAAAATTTCACCATCCTTTTTTCGAAGAATCGCAGAGCTTGGCCCATAATATTCATTCTCAAAAATTCTGTGGGCCTGATAATGCTGCACTAAATTAGCATCTTCTAACTCCAGATCTCCATTAAGGGAAACAGAAACCCGCTTTTTATTTATCGCTTTTGAGAGATCTCCGCCCCCTTTTGTCATTTCTAAAATAATTTGCAAAACAATCGCTGGAATCCTTGAGCCACCTGGTGCTCCACAGGCTAAACGAGATCCATCTTTGCTATTCATAATATTCGGACATAAGTTTGTAATACATAACCATTCCCGAGATCTTGCCTCTTGGCGAAATAAGTTGGCCGCACAATTGAGTATGACGCCAGTTTCAGGCGTCATCATTCCAGATCCAAACCATAGAGGGCCATGGGTAAATGTGCAGGAAACCATCATCCCATTTTCATCAGTTACACAAAAATGGGATGTATGCTGAGAGGCTATATTCGCATTAATAAATTCCGAATTTTTCTTTTTCCATCCAAATCTCAATGATTCTGAAACTTTATGAATATAAGAATCTTCAGTATTAAAGAAGTCTTCATCACTCTCGGCCAAAAAGCTTAAAGCATCGCACACTACACCATAACCAGAAGTTCTGCGTGGGGGGCCGTACATATCGCAATCATCATAATTAAATTGAAGTCCGGAATAGGTTTTAGACTCAGCGTTACTAAAGCTATCAATCTCTAGCCAACCCCCTTGATCTTGAATATATTTGCTTGTTGCCAAAGCAAATTCGCCAGTATAAAAATACTCATTTGAAGCATGCTGTATTTTCTCGAGCGTATGAGCTAAGTCTGATTGCACCAATATCTCCCCCTGTCTTAGCCATCGGCCCTGAGGTGCAAATATAGATTTGAATGATTCTGAGAACTGGGAATCTTTGCTTTCCGCCCAACGAAGTGCCATATTTAAATTCTTCCCAATCTCAAAGCCATCTTTAGCAATAGCAATTGAGCTGGAGCAAAGCTCTGAGAATGATATGGATCCAAACTCCTTATGCGCCTGGAGAAGCCCACTCAAAACCATTGGCACAGAAACTGAGGCAGCCCCGCCAAAAGAGCTTCCATTATTATTTTTTGATGACAACCAAGCAGGCTTGAAATTTCTAGGGACTTGAGTATTAAAGTCAATGACGTGCGGGGCTTGCTCTTGGCTATCTTGGATTAACATAAAACCACCATAACCTCCAATCCCACAATTTGCAGGATCCACAACACACAAAGAGAGCGCAGCAGTAATGGCTGCATCTACTGCATTGCCACCATGACGAATAACCTCAGCACCTGCATCAGCAGCAATTTGATTTGAACAAACAACTGCTCCGCGCATTTTTATCCTCGTGACTGACTTAAATAACTTTTGTAAGTTGCCATACTGATCTTCAATTCAGGCTATTACTATGCATTAAGTTTGTCAAGAGTTACTATATATTAAGTTGTGCAATGCAATAAATTCTCACGCAACTAATCTATTTCCAATAAGATATCTTTAGAACATAAAAGCACATATGACTGAAGCCATTTTTTATAAAAAATATCGCCCTAAAAGCCCAGAAGGCCTTCGTAAGCATGAAATTTTGCGCGCTACGATAATGGCTGCCATTCAAGATGGATATTGGGAAACTGGCATTCAGCTACCCACAGAGCTTGAGCTTTCTAAAATCACCCCCTTTAGCCTAGGCACTGTACAAAAAGCAATAGGAAGTCTTACAAGAGAGGGACTTCTTCATAGAAAGCGCGGCTTAGGGACTTTTG
>CANIMS010000242.1 GCA_947468785.1 Betaproteobacteria bacterium | reverse complement strand
GCAGCATATAAACCAACGCCGGATGAAGCTCCGGTAATAATGGCGAGTGCTTGATTAGTAGTGGAAGTCATTTTTTTCTATTACAGTCTTAGTTTTGGTAAGTATGAATTATTGTCATTTTAAGGCTAGCAATCGATGTTCCTAAAAGCACTCAAGATTATTGCTCTTGTATTTACATTCTTTATCGTGCTTGCTGCCCTCTATTTATGGACGCCGGATAAGTCTAAAGCAGAGTTAGAGAAAATATATAGCTCACCTAAAAATGCTTATGCCAATGCATTGGGGGTCAAAATTCATTACCAAGATACTGGACCCTCCAAAAATCCAATACCCATACTTTTTTTGCATGGCTTTGGGGCCAGTTTGCAGACATGGGAGGCTTGGTCAGAGGCTTTAAGTAATGAATACCGTGTTATATCTGTTGACTTGCCAGGATTTGGTCTCACCGGAGAAGATCCTAGCGGCATCTATACCGATCAGAGAAGTGTGGAAGTATTAGAAGCTTTCCTCAAAGAGCTGAAGATTCCCAAGGTAGTGCTGGTTGGTAATTCTATGGGCGGAAAGTTTGCTTGGCAATTTGCAGCTCGCTATCCGGATCAGGTCGCTAAGTTGGTGCTCATATCTCCAGATGGCTATGCTAGCCCTGGAATAGAGTACGGCAAAAAGACAGAAATTCCAGCAATCGCTCAACTCTATCGTTATTTCTTTTCTAAAACTTTTTTAGAGATGAACCTTGAGCCGGCTTACGCTAATCCAAAAACATTAAATGATGCTTTGGTGAATCGTTACTATGATTTGATGTTAGCGCCCGGAGTGAGAGGAGCAATTTTGGCTCGTATGCAACAAACTGTTTTACAAGACCCAGTGCCATCCTTATCTAGCATCCAAGTTCCTACCTTATTAATCTGGGGTGAAAAGGATGCTTTTATTCCTATTGCAAATTCAAATGATTACTTGAAGGTGATGCCCAACGCTAAAAGAGTATCCTTACCTAATATTGGCCACTTACCGCAAGAAGAGCAACCAAGCATTGGTCTTGCGGCACTCAAAGAGTTTTTATAAGCAATGAAACGAATACCCATAGATTGGCCTAATCGGCAACACAGTAGCACTGTTTGTGTTGGGGGTTTAGATTGGCATGTTCAGCTCGCAGGTAAGGGCCCAGTTGTTTTACTACTTCATGGCACTGGTAGCTCAACACATTCTTGGTCAGACCTGATTCCTTTATTAGAAAACGATGCACAAGTCATCGTGCCGGATTTGCCAGGTCACGCCTTTACCTTGGGAGGAAAATTAGAAGATCTAAAGCTTGATGAGATAGCACATTCATTGCAATTACTCATCGATCACTTGGGTATTGAAGCACCGTCAATCGTAGTAGGGCACTCTGCCGGAGCGCCCTTAGCACTTCGTTTTGCAGTGGCCGCATTAAAGCCACCTAAGCTGGTCATCGCTTTAAATCCTTCTTTTATTCCGCCACCAGCTGTCTATACCAGCTTCTTTGGACCAATGTTGGGCCCTATTACGCGATCATCAACCCTTTCAAGCTTACTCGCTTCGCTTTCCCCCAGCTTGGGAATGGTAGATAGGTTGCTAGATTCAACTAATACTATCTTGCCAGAGGCTCGCAGAGTCTATTACCGAAAACTCTTTGAGCGTTCAGACCATGTGCGGGGTTCAATGAATTTCATGGCAGCAGCCGATATTCAAAAAGTTTTAGAGGAAGCTAATCTGTATCAAGGTAAATTAATTTGCGTCTTAGGTAATCAGGATGCCTGGATTCCAGTAAAACCCTTAGAGAAAATTATTCGGGATTATTTTCCAGCTGCAGAAATTTTGAAGTGGGAGGGTGGTCATATCATGCATGAGCTTGAGTCAATCAAGGTGGCGCAATTAATTCTTAGAGGTATGACTGAACTTAAGGACTAAGACTTTTTAAGTCCTTGCATGATGGCTTGAGAAACTTCATTGGCTCCTGCGTTGGGCAGAGGCAAGTACATTGACCCGAGTAACGCTGCCATTGCCTTGCCTTCATCCCTGGCTTGCGGTGAAGTATCAATCCACAAAGACTTAAAAGAATAATAAGAAGCAGCCCGTGCTGAGTGCTGCGCATCTTCCATGGCTTTTGATCTACCAGGAGAGCCATCTTTAGCAATATTGGCTCGGCCATCGGTTAAGAACACCAAAGCCGGAGTGAGTCCTTTTCTCATCGAGGCGCTTGCTACTTCAAAAGATTCATCAATGGCGCGAGATAGGGGAGTTCCACCTCCACCAGGAAGACCACTTAAAGCGCGCTTGGCTTTTACTAAAGAGCGGGTAGGGGCTAAGATGAGTTCGGCGGCACTACCTCTAAATGACATCACTGCCACTTGATCTCGCCGGATATAGCATTCAGCTAATAGGAGCTCTACAGTACCCTTAGCTTCTGCCAGGCGATGCATTGCAGAGGAGCCAGAAGCATCTACGATAAACATCGTTAAAGTTTGAGTGCGCTCTTGATAGCGTTTGATCCGAAAATCTTCTTTACGAATTACAATTTTTCCAGCAGGAATGGTTTTACCAGCAGCCAGCATTTCTGCTCGACGAACCCTTTGCCAAGGAACGGCGGCTCGTAAGGTATCAATGATGCTGAGTGTTTTGCCACCCTCAGGCATACCAGGCATATTACCCAGCGGACGACCACGTATTCTGCCTACTTTGACAGCACCAGTTTTACCACCCATCCCTTTGGATGTTTTAGGATCAGCTAAATCAGCAAGACGAGCCAAGAGATCTGCAGGGATTGCTGCTTGAGCCGCTTCTAAAATTTCATCTTCAAGAGCTTGTGGAGTTTCTGTATTGCTTTCTGGTTCTTGATCGTCCTTATCCTCTTGATTCCCTTGTTCTTCTTCCTGCTTCTGATCTTCTGGTGGAGGCTCTTGCTCATTCTCAAGCTGCTCTTCTGATTCAGGCGGAAGCTCTTCCTCTTCTGGAGGAGCGCTTTGCGGCATTCTTGTTGCGCGTGGTGATAAGACCAAGGCAATCGCGCGTTGCAAGTGCATGCTTGTCACTTCATCATCTCTATCAAAAGCAGCTAAACACTTAGCGGTATTGATTGCCAAATTGAGAGCTCGTATCGATATCACGCCTAACTGCTCGGCAACACCTACTAAGGCATTCAGACTATCTTCACTGATAGTAACGTTTGAGAAGTTCTCACGCGCATCTTCAAGTAAGGCAGCATCAGGCACAAAGTCATCATCGGTTTCT
>CANIMS010000241.1 GCA_947468785.1 Betaproteobacteria bacterium | reverse complement strand
CCCACCATCCTTAGCAACCCAGACATCACCTAACCACATCTGGACTTTACTAACATCAAGATCTGTAATTCCAGCATAACCAATGGCAGCCAAGATCCGACCCAAGTTAGGGTCGCTAGCAAAAAAAGCAGTTTTTACTAAAGGAGAGTGGGCAACCGCTTTAGCAACTAAACGACATTCCTCTATAGTTTTCCCGCCCAATATCTCTATAGTTATCAGCTTAGTAGCGCCTTCACCATCGCGCACAATCATTTGTGCCAATTTTCTAGCCAAACTAATCAATGCATCGCGCAAGATTGCGTAGCTTGGGTTGTTCGTCGATTGAATCTGAACCGCAGATTTCCCCGTCGCCATCATGATGAAAGAATCATTTGTCGAAGTATCTCCGTCAATGGTGATGGCATTAAATGATTGGTCAGCAACCTCACGAGTCAAGCTTGCCAGCAAACCTGGTGCAAAACCTGCATCAGTTGCTATAAAGCCCAACATCGTTGCCATATTTGGATGAATCATTCCAGCGCCCTTGCAGATACCAGTCATAGTAACCACCCCTTCTGGAGTGTGTATCGTTGCTGAACAGGCCTTTGCCTGAGTGTCCGTTGTCATAATGGCCTCAGCAGCATCCAACCAATTGTCGGCTCCCAAGTTAGCAACCGCTTTGGGCAAGGCCGCAATAATTTTCTCGATCGGTAAAGGCTCCAAAATCACACCTGTAGAGAACGGTAAAATTTGTTCGGGCTTTAACTTGAGATCTTTTGCCAATGCAGCGCAAGTCTCTAAAGCATGCTTCATACCTTGCTCACCAGTGCCAGCGTTGGCGTTACCAGTATTGACTACCAATGCACGAATTTCTCCATTAAGCCCGTTTTGAGCCAGATGCTCACGGCATACCTGAACGGGGGCAGCACAAAAACGGTTTAAGGTAAAGACGCCAGCTACCTGAGAACCAGGGGCTAAGGTCATGACCAATAAATCTTTACGGTTGGGTTTCTTGATACCAGCTTGAGCAATACCCATCTCAAACCCTGAAATAGGCTTGAGGTCTGATTTTTGAGGAAGAGGTAGATTAACTGGCATAGAACACTTAATGAATAAAATAAAAGGGGCTAAAACTAACCCCCACCCCTACGAGTATAAAGATCAAATCGCTTTAAAGCCTTTTCACATTCCATCGGAGTCCAGTTTTCACTAAAACTGAGTGTTAAGTCTAGAACAGGTATATGCAGCAGGGCAATTTTACGGATTGGCCTGCTGATACCAATCATCTCTAGTTGAGGATTTTGTGCACTCAGCAAAATATTCCCATCAAGCTGCAAACTAGCATGTGGATATAGATCTCCTAATGCTTGAGGCAACCAGCGTATCAAGTCTGCTGGGGTACAGCCCATCTCTCTTGTAAATTGAGCCATCTAACTTAGACTGATGGTGGCTTACCCACCAGCTACTGGGGGACAAATGGCTAAAGCATCATTTGCTTTCAGCACATATTGATTTCGCTCCTCGGGTTTGATGTAAACCCCATTGACCATTACCAAATGAGCAGACTTACTGGGGATCTTATAAAGTGCGATCATTTCACCAATCGTGCTTCCCTCAGCCACTTCAATATCGGCTTCAATTCCGTTTTTCTTATTCGGAGGGAGATAGCTAGTCAAGCTAGCAAAAAGCTTTAAGGTAACTTGCATGACTAAAGCTTAATTCATCCAGGATGATTGTGCTTGTCCTGCACCTAAATAAGCATCCATCACTTTAGTTGGGTCTCCCAATAAAGTTTCCTTCCACTCGCCTAATGGAATCTTTCCTTGAATGAGGCCACGCAACACTCCGATATGCTCTGTTGTTCCTATGCAAGTCGCACCTACTAAAACATCGTCTAAAAATTCTAGACGTAAATATTTATAAGCTGCTAGATCCACCAATTCAACATGATCGCCACCTTTAGCGCCAGCCCATAAACCAAAAGAAGAGGAAATTAAGCCCAGGGTATCTAAAACGTTAATTTGTAGAGCTCCAATGCTTTGAGTATCTCCGCCAGTCATGCTAATGGCAGCAATTCTGGCTTGCTCAGCAGCATTAGGCTGAATAGCATTGACAATCCGCTCTCCAGTTGAAAAATCAATGCCTTCAGTGACATCACCAGCTGCATAAATATCAGGATGGGATGTTTGCATCTGCTCGTTCACCAAAATACCCGTCTGAATATCAAGGCCAGAGGATTTTAGAAAAGTAATATTAGGCCGAACACCCGTAGCAGAAATTACCAAATCAACTTCCAGAGATTTGCCATTCGAGAGTTTGACTGTCAAGCCTGATCCAGATTGAGTAATTGCTTCAACCTTAGTATCAGTAAAGACCTGAACACCCTTTTCTTGAACCCATTTTTTAATCATGCCGCCTGCAACGTTTGTCATCATACGAGGAACCATACGATCACCCATCTCGACAACGGTCAACTCAACTTCTCTACTAGCTAGGGCCTCTAAGATAATGCAGCCAATAAAACCGGCGCCCATTTGCAATACTCTTGAACCTGGTTTTGCTAACTGAGCAATTGCGCGCGCATCCTCTAAAGTCCAGCAAGGATGGACTCCTGGTAAATCGATTCCCGGAATTGGCGGCTGAACAGGAACAGAGCCCGTCGCAATTAACAACTTATCAAATGCAATAGACTGGCCACCAAGGTCGATCTTCTTATTCTTAATATCTACAGAAGAAGCTTTAGCTCGAACTTGCTCAATGTTTAATTTTTCAAAATATCCAATATCCTTACGCAGATAAGTGCCGGATTCCTCAATATTGCCCATTAATAAATAAGGAATTGCCATCCGAGAGTATGGGGGCTCATCTTCAGAGCCAATCATCACAATTTGATCTTGGGGAGCACGCTTACGAATTGTCTCCGCCGCAATCACTCCAGCTGGGCCATTACCCAAAATGACATGCTTCATCAATAAAGCCTCAAAGGCCTAAGCGCTTCAAAGTTTCTGCACTAGGACGCCCCTCAGGATCCCATCCACGAATCTTGTAGTACTCAGGCAGCATCTTATCTAAGCCACTAACGGATCCCTTGCCAGGCCCTGTCTTAGCTGCCTCAGTCATCAAGCGCTTCGGCAATTTATCGTCTTTATTGGTAAATCCAGCACGATTGTTAAAGTCGCGCTCCATATTCCAGATACGCTCACCAATAGTAGTTAAATTTTCAACAGTAAATTCATCACCGCAAGCTGCCTGTAATTGTGGGGCGACATCTGCCAATG
>CANIMS010000240.1 GCA_947468785.1 Betaproteobacteria bacterium | reverse complement strand
GCCTGCAAAGATAGTTTTACTATTGAGTGTGATGTTGCTGCCATTAACATCGAGAATTGAAATTTGATTATCTCCGTCCCGTGTTAGTAATGCACGACGACCATCTGGTGCAATCACAATCTGACTGGGTCCAGTTTTATCGCCGATAGTAATTTTTTGTTTCTCAGTAAGCTTTTGACCTTTGATTTCTACAACGGATACTGTACCGCCTGCGCGATTCGGAACCAGTGCTAGATCACCTGCCCGATTTACTGCAAGACCTGAAGGCCCCGCACCCAAGGCAATAGAGTCGACTACTTTTAATGGCTCCTTACCACTGCCTAATGCCACTAAAGAAATAAGATCTGATGAAACGACTTTATTAGGATCACTTGGATCTAGCTTTGTAGCAGCCGTCACTAAAGCGTATTTCTTATCTGGCAATATTGCAATGGAAGCTGGTGGACCCACTAGAGAAGTAGGCATCACCAAATCAAAGTGAAGCCTTAATTTCTCATCTTTTAACTCTACTAAGGCAAGAGTGTCTTGAGCTTTGCCAACTTTACCCACACCGTCAACTAACACCGCCCTACCATCCTGAATAGAAAGGAATTTTGAAGTGTCAGAACCCCCAATACCCGCGCAGGCTGATAAAGCTAAGACGGAAATGAAAGACAGCGGTACTACTGCATATTTAATCTTCATGATTACTCAACCTTTGCACCTGAAATCTGCACAATTCGCGCCCACTTTGGAACCTCTAGGGCGATGAAATCTTTGAATTCACCTGGGGTGCTGCCAATTGCCCTAGAACCCTGATCAGCAAGCGTCTTTTGAACTTCGGGATCCATCATGACTTTCTTAATCGCTGCGCCCAACTTATTCACGATTGGTGCTGGAGTCTTGGCTGGCGCCAGAATCCCATTCCAAAGCGCGACTTCATACCCAGGCAGGACTTCATCGATAGCTGGCACATTTGGTAATCTTGCTGTCCGAGCTTTAGTCGTTACCCCCAATGGCTTCAACTTTCCAGTATCAATAAAGGGAAGGACCTCAACCAAGGGAGATAGAACGACCTGAATTTGACCTGATAACAAATCCACGTTAGCTGGTGCACCACCTTTGTATGGAACATGAGTCATTTTGCCGTTAATCATGCTATTCAAAAGAGCA
The DNA here is from genome assembly GCA_947468785.1 of Betaproteobacteria bacterium. Classification (GTDB taxonomy): domain Bacteria; phylum Pseudomonadota; class Gammaproteobacteria; order Burkholderiales; family Burkholderiaceae; genus Polynucleobacter. Next base: position 2,106 of record CANIMS010000240.1, on the reverse strand, counting down.
CCCGATAAATGTTGCGAAGATCCATTTCCGGCAGAACCGTAAAACAATTCTTTTTGCTTTGCTAGCGCAATAAATTCAGTCATGTTGTTTGCTGGCAGATCATTATTTACCATCAACACATTCGGAATGAGGGCAACTTGTGAGATGGGCACCAAATCTTTTTGCAAATCAAAGGTTAAGTTCTTGAACAAAGACATATTGGTTGCTAATGTACTTGTTGCCATCAATAAGGTGTAACCGTCAGAGGGAGCATTAACAACAAATTGAGCTCCAGTATTTCCACCAGCACCCGGTTTATTGTCAACCACAACGTTTTGACCTAATTGCGCTTTCAGTTTTTGCGCAACCAGACGCGCAGTAATATCAGTACTTCCACCTGGAGCAAAAGGAACAACTAAAGAGATTGGTTTTTGAGGCCAATCACTTTGGGCAAAAGCGCCGCCTATCCAAAGACTGGAAATAAAAATTGCTATCAATTTATTCATGAAATGACTCCTTCTCTTCTGATATAGCGCTTCATTAGCGCTGACCATCACCAACAGAAATTTGCTCGACGCGTAGACCACCTAAACGCTCATGCACCCTAGAACCAGTAGACATTGCCAAGGCATAGACCAACTCATCAGGTCGAGGAGAGTCAACCATGCCTACATCAATCGTATTAAAGTGACTACGCACATAACAAGCCTCAATATGATGAAGCGGAATCTGTAAGCGATAGCCAGGGCCGGCAACCACTTTTGCAGCAGGAACAATGGATTTTGCGTGTGTTAACACTGCTCGCATCGCCCAGCCACCAGCCTCATGCCAAATAGCGCCGTGCTCTAGTTCACCATCAATCCCGACTATGGCGCCTTTGCCATAGGTCTCGATCTTATCTTTACCGCCCAAAGCATCGATTAGCTCAGGCACCATTTCATTGGCCATTTCGCGAGCATCTTTCACTAAGCCAGAGAGGTCTTCAACATAGCGACCTGCATAAGGATTTTTGATGACGCAGGCAATCACACCAATTTTTAAGGGCACCTTAGCTACGGGGCCTCTCTCGTGATAAACGGTTTCTATCGAAAGTAATTTTTTTCTAATCTGAATTAAGGACATCTTTGTCTCCTGTAAATGAAATTAAATTGGCTTCTCACCAAACTGAACACCGGCCCACTCTTCAATATGGTGGATTGGAAATACGTTATCTTTATCGCCATCGCCCTGCGATAAGGCAAAAGCTAAGAATTGACGAGCGGCAGGATTAACTTGCATCGGAACGCCTAGCTTTTCTGCTTCATCGATACACATCTTCACGTCTTTATGTAAAAGCTCTGTAGTAAAGCGCACTGGGAAGCTACGATCTAATACGCACTGAGGAATACGCTCTAGCGTTGCGAAAGAACGACCACTAGATACATTGATGACATCTAGCATTGTCTTTGCATCTAGGCCTGCCTTCACTCCGTATACCAATGCTTCACAACTCGCAATCATGCTAGTGGCATATAAGGTGTTATTGATGATCTTCACTGTTTGACCCAATGTAGGATCAGCACCAAGGTAGAAAATATTTTTCCCCAAGGCCGATAAGATAGGCTTGATATTTTCAAAGATCTCTTTTGGGCCGGAAGCCATCACGGCCAAAGTTCCTTTTTCTGCAGCAACAATTCCGCCGCTGACAGGAGAACCAATCATTGGGATCTTCTTCTGCTCCAACATAGCTGCCACTTGTTTAGTAACGGATGGGCCAGTAGTGGACAAATCGACAAGGACTTTTATCTTGCTTCCCTGAGCGACATCTGCAGCTACATCAGCAACTATTTGAGGCATTGGCAGACACAGTAAGACGGTTTCTACTTCAGATGCCAAGTCCTTAGCAGAAGAACAAATCGTTGCACCAGAGTTAGAGAGTCGCTCTAATGCCTTCGGACTCTTGTCATAGATGCAAAGCTCATATCCAGCAGCAATCAGGCGATTTGCAAAATGAAATCCAATATTGCCAACACCAATGAGGCCAATCTTCATGTCTCCTCCAACCATTCTTATATTTCAGAAAACAATACTTGAAGCGGAGATGGAAAGCTAACCCGTACATACCATTAGTGTTAATGGATTTGGCCT
>CANIMS010000239.1 GCA_947468785.1 Betaproteobacteria bacterium | reverse complement strand
GGCAATGGTGGGGGTGTTTGAGCGCTCGCTAACAATGTTAATTGGAGCAACGCCAACCCCATGATTGCGCGCAGGGTTACAGCTATAAAAAGAGGGGCGCAAAGACCAGCGCAACGGCGATAATGACTCATAGTTCCAGACCCGTCTTATTATACGAATCGACCATGACTGACGCACGCTTAAACAACCTTATTCAATGGCTAAAAGGCCTTGAGCCTAGCTGGCAATTGGATCTCGGCTCTCTATGCCCCGCTTCAGCGGATGCCAGCTTTCGTCGGTATTTCCGAATTGAGAGCAAAAACCCTAAATTTAGTACGCTCATTGTGATGGATGCCCCTCCTCAGCATGAGCCGTTAGACGCCTTTATTCAGGTTGATTTATTACTCTCAGATGCAGGCTTAAACGTACCTAAAATTCTCGAAAAAAATATTAGCGAAGGCTTCCTGTTATTAAATGATCTTGGTACTAAAACCTATTTAGCTGAACTCAACGAGAAGACGGCAGATCTTTTATATCAAGACGCCACGCATGCTTTAGTACAAATGCAATTGGCTAGCAAGCCGAATGTATTGCCGAATTATGATGAAGCCCTGCTGCAACGCGAGCTAGATTTATTTCCCGATTGGTATCTAAAAAAACATCTAGGAATTGATCTAAGTGAAGTACAGCAAGCTCAACTCAAAAAGTCTTTTGAACTCATTATTGAAAATAATTTAGCGCAAGCTAAAGTGTATGTACACCGTGACTATCATTCACGTAATTTGATGGTGACTGAGATCAATAATCCTGGAGTGATCGATTTTCAGGATGCCGTGTATGGACCTATTACTTATGATGCCTCTTCTTTATGGCGTGATGCTTACATTGCATGGCCAGAAGAAAGGGTAATTGACTGGGTGATTAAATTTTGGGAAGAAGGTCGCAAACATCACTTGCCAATGCCAAGTGATTTTGGACAGTTCTATCGAGATTTTGAATGGATGGGTTTACAGCGCCACCTCAAAGTACTTGGCATTTTTGCAAGGCTCTTTCACCGTGACGGCAAAGATGGTTACCTGAAAGATATTCCACTCGTACTGGAATATGCGATTGCCACAGCCAATCGCTATATTGAATTAAAACCCCTTGCACGAATTTTAGAAGCGACTCGTGCGGTTAAAAATGACTGAGACAAGCACAAAAATGCTTCCTTGTTTTTTATTGGCCGCCGGAAGAGGTGAGCGGATGCGCCCTTTGACTGATGATTTACCAAAGCCTCTTCTCACGATTCAAAATAAATCGCTATTGGCATGGCATCTAGAAGCACTAGCGAAAGCAGGGATTTCTAAAGTAGTTATAAACCATGCTTGGTTAGGCTCTAAGATTGAAAATGCCCTGGGCAATGGACAAGAATTTGGGCTCGATATTCAATACTCACCTGAAGTAAACGCTCTAGAAACTGCGGGCGGAATTTGCAAAGCGCTACCCTTACTCGCACCAACCGACTATTTCTTGGTAATTAATGGGGATGTTTTTTCTCCGAATTTGCCGATTGCACAGATTTTGCAGACAGCATCCGGGTTGAATACTCAGTCCAATAAGCCTTTGGCTCACCTTTTCATGGTTCCTAACCCCATTCAACATCCCAATGGGGATTTTTACTTGAATGGTTCAGAAGTAGCAGACCAAGAGTCCAAGGGAGCTGAAAAACTGACCTTCTCAGGGATAGGCGTTTATCACAAGGACTTGTTCAAGGACCTAGTGATGGATGTGCCAGCTAAATTAGCCCCCATCCTTAGACAGGCAATGAGTGAAAATAGAGTGCGCGGTGAAAAATATCTAGGTCCGTGGCACGATGTAGGTACGCCAGAGCGCCTGCAAGAACTAAACGCAATCTATGAATAAAACCAATATCTATCAACAACGCAGAATTGCCTTAGCAAAACAGATGCTATCCAAAACGGGTGGTGGAATTGCCGTCATTTCCACAGCGCCAGAAGTTGCACGTAATCGCGATAGTGAATTTCCCTATCGACACGATAGCGATTTTTTCTACTTAAGTGGTTTTGAAGAGCCCGGTGCAACACTAGTCTTAAAAGTATCTAGTAATGGTCAGATTGAATCCCACTTATTTTGCAGGCCCAAAGATCTAGAAAGAGAAATTTGGGATGGCATTCGTCTAGGACCAGAAGCAGCCCCAGAAAAGCTAGGAGTGGAATTTGCGCACAGTAATCAGGTACTCGATCAAAAACTAGGTGAGCTTCTCGCTGATCAAGATGCAATCTATATCCGTTTAGCAGAAAGCGCTGAAGCTGATCGCCGCTTACGTCACTGGATGCGGCAAGTACGCAGTCAGGCGCGTGCAGGCATTAATCCCCCTTCTGAGTTTCATGATGTTGAATCGCTGATTCATGAAATGCGCCTTTTTAAAGATGCTCATGAAATTGACATCATGCGTAAGGCTGCTGCTATCTCTGCGCGTGCGCATATACGCGCAATGCAAGCCTGCAAACCTGGTATGTATGAATACCAATTAGAAGCGGAGCTCCTTCATGAATTCCGCAATAGTGGCGCACAAAGCGTAGCCTATAACAGCATTGTTGCTGGTGGAGAAAATACGTGCATCCTGCACTATCGTGCTGGCTCTACAGAGCTACGCGGTGGAGAGCTTTGTCTCATAGATGCTGGGTGTGAGCTCGATGGTTATGCGTCTGACATTACTCGTACCTTTCCGATCAATGGGAAATTTTCAGGGCCGCAGCGAGCGCTCTACAACATCACCTTAGCAGCACAAGAAGCGGCAGTCGCGATGACCAAGCCAGGCAATACATTTATGCAACCACATGAAGCGGCACTGCGAGTGTTGACTCAAGGTCTGTTAGATGAAAAATTACTCAAGCTGGCTGACTATGGCAGCCTTGAGAATGCAATCGAAGCGGGTGCTTATCGTCGTTTCTATATGCATAGAACCTCGCACTGGTTAGGTATGGATGTTCATGATGTGGGCTCCTATCGCGAGCATATTGAAGATAACAGTCAAGAAGAAAAGCCTTGGCGTATTCTCAAAAGTGGCATGGTCATTACTATTGAGCCTGGTTTATACATCAGACCAGCTGACGATGTCGATGAAGCCTTTTGGAATATTGGCATCCGCATTGAAGATGATGCGGTCCTGAATGATTCTGGATGTGAACTGATTTCTCGAGGTGTGCCGGTGAATGCCGATGAAATTGAAGCACTCATGAAATCCTGAAATGAATATAACGAGTAGCGATATTGTGATTCAAGGCGGGGGTCCAGTGGGCCTTGCTTGTGCTG
>CANIMS010000238.1 GCA_947468785.1 Betaproteobacteria bacterium | reverse complement strand
TTCAAACAAATTGCTAAAGAAAATCCAGAAACCACTGAGCCGTGGGGTCTAGTCTCCAGAAAATTTACACATAAATCTTTATTGTCAATAGATGACTTTCATCATTTTGTAGAACAAAAATTTTCCGAGGGTTATGACTGTGTTTTCATTAATCCTATGATTGGCATTGAGGCCTTGCACCTCAATGTCTGGCAACAAGGAGTTCAGTGTGGGCATGCTGGTCTAGACAAGATTATTGAGTTTTTAGAAGGCTCTTTAGCACTACCTTTAAATGCCCCCATGGATAAGGGTAGCTTTGCATTTTGTAATTACTTTGTTGCCAAACCAAACTTCTGGAGCGGCTATTTTTCATTTGTTGATAAAACCATTGCATTACTTGACCAAGAAGTAGCTAAAGGAACCGAAGTTGGAGCAATCTATGCGGGCACCGGATCCTATCATCGGGATGGGACCATCACCATGAAGCCTTTTATTATTGAAAGATTGTTTTCTACTTTTATTCAACATCATCAATTCAAGGTTTCTTCTTTCAGTTATGAAAAAAACTTTTATGAAGTGAAATTCGGGGGTAAATTTGGGGAATTCTTATTCCAGCTCTCCGCATTAAAAAATATTGCCTTGCAACTAAAGCAAGAGAATTTATTGGCAGCATATGATCAGATTCGATTTTTCATCTATTCCAACCCGACCTATATGGCATCGCTATCCCTATTAGACGATCCTCCTGACTTTTTCCTTACAAAAGAGTATGCAGAGCTCATGTCACAAAACTTCATGGTCTGAAATCCCCGAATCAGTTATAGTTAAATCACCGATAAATAAATAGCCGCCCAATTTTCATAGAAGCTATTGTTTTCAGTACATTATTAATATCAAAGGAGACCTACAGTGAAACTCATTAAATATCTATTAATTGCTGCCGCACTGATGCCAACGATTGGATACTCGCAGACACCTGCCCCCAAAATTGCATCCCTCGCCACGCTGGATGCGAATAAAGATTCAAAAATTACTAAAGAGGAAGCGCTTAAAGCTGGAATGCCAGATGCGACCTTTAAGCAAATCGATAAAGATAACAATGGCTCTATAAGCGTTGCTGAATTTAACGCCTATAAGTCACAAAATAATTCAATCGCCCGTTTAGATAGCGATAATGATAAAAAAATTAGCAGGGCAGAAGCGGTCAAAGCAGGCATGACAGAACAAGAATTTAGAATTTTGGACAAAGATAATAGCGGTTTCATCACCCAACAAGAATGGGATACTGGTGATTGGATTATTTGGTAAACCACCACCTCTTGAGCATTCACTAAAAACCCCAGTCTTCAGTACTGGGGTTTTTATTTATAGCCAACCTGGTCCAAAAGCTTTTGGGCAACAATTTGATTCTTTCCAATAGTTGCTACAGAAACCTTTTCTGCCTGAAAAGTTCCTAAAGCCTTAAGGGCTGGATTTTCTACTTTAACTGACTGAACAGCGGGCCACTCATTATTGCCGTTAGCCAAATATTCTTGGGCTGAATCGCTTGCTAAGTATTCCAAGAACTGCAACGCCTCTTTAGGGTGCGGGGCATTACGCGCCATACCACCGCCTGAGATATTGATGTGTACACCACCAGATCCTTGATTAGGCCAAATAAATCCGACCTTGGAAATCATATTGATGTCATCAGGCTTATCTGATTGCATCATGCGTGCAAAGTAATAGGTATTCGTCAGGGCAACACCACATTCCCCCGATGCAACAGCCTTAATCTGGTCTGTATCGCCGCCCCTAGGGCTGCGAGCCATGTTGGCAACCATGCCTTTTGCCCAGCCCTCTGTTGCTGACAAACCGTCTCGTTCAATCAATGCACCAACCAGAGAGAGCATATAGGGATGCGATCCAGATCGAGTGCAAACCTTCCCTTTATTTTCAGGGCTGGCTAATTTTTCATAAGTGTCTACATCTGATTTTTTTACTGATGCTTTGTTATAGACAATGACTCGAGCGCGGGTGGAGTATCCAAACCATGGAATACCCTCAGCTTCATTAGAGGCTCTGAGATTAGAGGGAATGCGTTGCTCTAGGTATTTCGATTTCACTGGCGCGAATAGATTGAGGGTTTGTGCACGCCAGAGACGAGCAGCATCCACTAATAAAATAACGTCGGCCTGACTTTTCTCGCCTTCACTTTTAATCCTCTCGAGAATTCCGTTGTCATCTGCTTCAATACGATTGATTTTGATGCCCGTCTTCTTTGTGAAGTCGCTATACAAGGCTTCATCCGTTTGGTAATGACGAGCTGAGTAGAGATTAAGCTCTTTTGTAGGCTCGGCAGCATGTCCAATTCCAACCAAGCAGCCCATGAACATCAACATGCTTGTAAATACGATTTTGCAACCCATTACTCAGTCTTTCTATGTATTTTGTAGGTGTTTTTGCTTTATTAGGAATTAGTGTACATCATAATGAGAATCATTATCAATAAAAATCGTGAAAAGGACGTCTGTAAAGCTCACAATTTGCTCGGTATGCCAGGCCCAATCAGGGGAAAGTTACTGATTTCGAGAAATCATCCTGGATAGCACCAGGACGGGGATAAGCCCTGCTAGGACTATCGTTAATGCCGGTAATCCAAGCTCAGAGAGTCGCTCATCCGCTGCGAGCTGGTAAGTAGCCACTGCCAAAGTGTCAAAATTAAATGGGCGTAGCAGCAATGTCGCTGGCAACTCCTTCATGACGTCTACAAAAACAAATAAGCCTGCAGTTACCAAGCTGCGCCGAATCAATGGAATGTGCACTTTTTGCAGTATCTCCCATTGGTTAAATCCTAGCAAAGCAGCTGATTGGTCCATAGATGGAGTAATCCGATTTAATCCCTCTTCCACGCTTTGCAAACTGGAAGATAAAAAACGTACTAAGTAGGCATAAACCAATACCATCATGCTTGCTGATATCCACCACGCCAATTGCATGATCTCCAGGATTGAGAGAATACCAATCGCTAGTACCGCTCCAGGTAATGCATAACCAAAGCCTAGCAATCGAGTAACCCAAGACAAGCTTGAGTTCAGTCGGACTGCATAAGCAAAAAATAAAGCCAATAAAACAGAGATTAAGGCTGTAATCGTAGCGACAGATACTGAATTACCTAGCCAACTCAGATAGCGAATATCGATACTGAGGCCTTGTTTGAGCAATAACTGTATGAGTGCAGCAGCAGGCAATATAAAACCACACAGCAAGGTGGCGCCACAAAATGAAAAAGCAAAAAAGGCGGCTTTACCACGTAAATATTTGGGTAAGGATTTTCCTTGTGCTGCTGAAGCAAAACGCAATTTGGAG
>CANIMS010000237.1 GCA_947468785.1 Betaproteobacteria bacterium | reverse complement strand
CTAATTCAAGTGCATCGAGTTTGTGGCAAGGGGCGGTCATAAGTTGAGTATCAATCTATCTCGAGGGATTGTGATTATTGTAAGGCGGAGTATGCTGGTGCTATGAAGATTCAATTTCTTGGTGCTGCAGGGGAGGTGACAGGCTCTCGTCATTCAGTAGAGGTCGTACTGTCTGGAAAAACACGACATTTTTTGGTTGATTATGGGATGTTTCAGGGTGGTCATGAGGCAATTAATAAGAACTTAGAGCCACTACCATTTTTACCTCAAGAACTGGACTTCATTGTTCTTACACACGCGCACATAGATCACAGCGGTCTATTACCCCGTCTTTGCGCACAAGGGTTTAATGGTCCCATCTATTGCACCAAAGCCACTTTTGAGTTGTTAAAAATTCTATTGCCTGATAGTGCCTATTTGCAAAAAGGGGATGTGGATCGGGCGGAAAGAAAACGGAAGGCTGGTAAATGGCGCGGCGATATGCCAGTTGCCCTTTATTCCCGAGAGGAAGTCGACGTTGCTTTAACGCAGTTTGAGGTCGTGGAGTATGGTCAGGTAATTGAATTAATGCCAGGAATTCACTTAGAGTTTCACAATGCAGGACATATCTTAGGCTCTGCCATTGCCGTTCTGGATATTGAAGAGGATCAGCAGCCGAAAAAGCGCTGTGTGTTTACTGGAGATATTGGTATGAAAGGGAAGGTTCTGATGCCAGACCCGGACCTGATTGCACAAGCTGATGTCTTGGTAGTGGAATCCACATACGGTGATCGTCTTCATCGTAGTCTTGAAGAGACTGAAAAAGAATTGATTGAGGTAATTACATCTGCCCTGAAAGCTCACGGCAATATTGTGATTCCTGCATTTGCAGTGGGGCGCACCCAGGAAATCTTATTTCTATTGATTAACCTGGTTAAAAGAGGATTGCTTCCACACTTATCGATTTGGGTTGATTCCCCAATGGCAACATCAGCAACACATCTAACGCAGCATTATTTTTCGCAATTAGATAATCAATCTCAGCAGACTTTCTCCTGGTTTAAAGAGAATCCAGAAGCCGTTAATTTACGCTTCATTGCGGATGTGGAAGAATCTAAAGCTTTAAATAGAATTAAAGGCGGAGCGATTATTATTTCTGCTAGCGGCATGTGTGATGCAGGTCGAATTGTGCATCACTTATTCAATAATTTGCCTCATGCGCAAAATGCTATCGTGATTACTGGCTTTCAAGCCTATGGCAGCTTAGGACGGCGCTTGGTTGATAAAGCTACAAAGGTACGTTTATTTGGAGAAGAAGTACTAGTTCGGGCATCTATTCACACCATTGGAGGTTTATCAGCTCATGCTGATCAAGCTGGATTATTAGATTGGTTGAGGGGATTTCGCAAGGCCCCAAAAACGGTCTTTGTGGTTCATGGCGAACCAGAATCATCTTCTGTATTGGCTGCCTGTATTCGGGAAGAATTAGGGTGGGGACAGGTCATCATTCCCGAACGTTTACATACCTACAAGTGCTAATTGAGTATTGATTACTCCGCTACTTTAGCCCCTTCGATTCCGTGACGTTTCATCGATGCGGCAACAAAGCCAGAGGACTTTAAATCCGTGATGATGGCGCTTAAGTAGGTAGTTGTTTTTTCATACTCAGGCCGTGCCTTTGGTATTCCAGTTGCTTGGTTAATGACCATAAAGCGTCCAGGAAGCATACGTAAGCCAGTATATCGTTTTGCATCACTCTCGAGTTGCTGTTTTACTCCGGCAGCCACATTGCCTTTTCCTGCCATGAAGTCATCAATCACTGCCTGTGAGCTAGCAGCCCGAAATAGCGAGGCATTTTTAATTTCACGTGTCAGATAGAGGTCATAAGCACTACCTTTACCAACAACAATTTCTATCCCAGAGCGATCTACTTCGTCATTTAACTTTAATGTCGAGTCCGCCTTCACCATATAAGCCCCTTCAATCTGAATGTAGGGTGGGGTATAGCTGACATCTGCTCCTCTTACTGGATCAATGGCAACGAAGACTAAATCAATATTGCCTGTCTTGATAGCATCTACTGTAGAGCCAGCCGATTTAAAAGGAATTAACTCAACCGGAATACCTGAACGTTTGCCAATTTCATTAGCAATATCAATACTCACCCCTTTCGGTTTTTGAGTAGCGGCGTCTAAGCCGGCTAACACTGGATTACCTAAATTGATGCCTACTCGTAAGACTCCGGTGGGGGCAAAGGATTGAATCATTTTTGGGTCAATTTGGTTCATTGGCTGACTATAGCTAATTTGAGAAAGAAAAAAGAGTAGGAGGGGGAGTGTGATCTTCATGGGTAGATGATATAAAAAAACCGCGGCGTACCGCGGTCTTATTTTTCCTGGGGTAAATTACTTCTTAGCGTCAGCTGCAGGTGCTTCTGCAGGAGCCGCTGGAGCTGCAGCAGGAGCAGCCTTCTTGGCTTCTTCAATGTGAAGCGCTTCAGCGCCGTGCTTCTCGCCACCCATATCAATATCGCCGTCACCTTTGATGAGTAAATAAGCGGTGGCACCAATTAAGACCAGTACCATGATGATGATTGAACGATTGCTCATTGCTATTCCTTCGATTGTGTTGAAATTGATGCAATTTTAAACCTTATTAAGTATGGGGTATATCCCTAAAACCCCTAGTCCAGACCCTAGCTAAAGATAGGTATAAACACGGGTAAATCACCTTATAAAGTCAAAGATTCTATGGAATATGGCCTAGAAGGTAAGATGGAAGTTCATTACAAGGCAAAGGCAGCGGCATGAGCTCAAAGCTCCCAACGAGCAACTCTCAGACAATCACCGACTTTTTGAATATCAAAAAAAGTCAGATTTCTGAAGAGAATTCGATTGATTCATACAAATTCGCCTTTGACGATGAGGCTTTTCTTGCCCGACGTGAGACGATTGGAATTCGATTTGAGCTCGAATTGCTTAAGCCAGAAATTCTGTTGAATGAACACGGTATTGAGCACACGATTACTGTCTTTGGCTCAACCCGTTTTGTCAGTTATGAGCGTGCTTTAGATCTTGAAGCAAAAGCAAATACACCAAAAGAGTTGGAGGAGGCTAAAAAAGCATTGCTCCATAGTCAATACTACGAATCAGCCAGAGAGTTTGGTGGTTTGGTGGCTCAATACAATGCTACTCAAGTTGAAGGTAACAATAAGTTATATATCTGCACTGGTGGCGGCCCAGGAATTATGGAGGCAGCCAATCGGGGAGCATTTGAAGCTGGTGATCAAACTATTGGATTCAACATCAGCCTGCCTAGAGAGCAGCATCCTAATCCTTATATTAGTCCTGGGCTCAGT
>CANIMS010000236.1 GCA_947468785.1 Betaproteobacteria bacterium | reverse complement strand
TTTCAGTCTGGTTTATTGTTCTGACTGCTTTTATCAATATTTTCGTAGTCATTGCAGCCTGGGAAGTAATTGATACAAAGTTTTCGCAATACATGGCTTCATTTATGATCCTCTCGGGATTAATGATTGGAGTCTTTTGCGCCTTAGATGCTCTGCTGTTTTATGTCTTCTTTGAAGCAACCCTTATTCCGATGTACATCATTATTGGCGTATGGGGTGGTCACAACCGAATTTATGCCGCATTTAAGTTCTTCTTGTATACCTTGCTTGGCTCCTTGTTAACTTTGGTTGCTATGCTGTATCTGTATAACGCTACTAATACTTTCGATATCTTGGCTTGGCAAAATGCTCGCCTTGATATTGTTGAGCAGATACTCTTGTTTGCAGCATTCTTTATGGCCTTTGCTGTAAAGGTGCCGATGTGGCCATTGCATACTTGGTTGCCTGATGTTCACGTTGAAGCACCAACGGGTGGTTCTGTAGTTCTAGCCGCCATTATGTTGAAACTTGGTGCCTATGGTTTCTTAAGATTCTCCTTGCCTATCGCACCAGATGCCAGCCAATATCTTGGACCCTTTGTCATCTTCCTATCTTTGGTAGCTGTGATTTATGTTGGAGCTGTAGCCCTAGTCCAAAAGGATATGAAAAAGCTGGTGGCATATTCATCCGTAGCGCATATGGGATTTGTGACTCTTGGTTTCTTCCTTTTTAGCCCCTTGGGCATTGAAGGTGGCATCGTTCAAATGATTTCTCATGGCTTTGTAGCTGGCGCCATGTTCCTCTCGATAGGTGTTTTGTATGACCGTATGCATACCCGTCAAATTGCTGATTACGGAGGCGTAGTACATCGCATGCCAGCATTTACTGCTTTTGCAGTACTAATGGCAATGGCAAATTGCGGCTTACCTGCAACATCAGGATTCGTTGGTGAGTTTATGGTGATTTTGGCCGCAGTTGATTACGACTTTGTCATCGGCATATTGGCTGCTACCGCATTAATTCTTGGTGCTGCATATTCCTTATGGATGGTTAAACGAGTATTCTTCGGTGCGATTGCCAATGCACACGTTGAAGCGCTCAAGGACCTCAATGGCCGAGAATATTTCATGATGTCTGTCCTGTCGATTTGCGTCATTGGTATGGGGGTATATCCCAAACCGTTTACTGACATCATTCACCCAGCCGTTATTAATCTGCTACAGCATGTTGCTGTCAGCAAACTCTGAGTAAAAGCAAATGCAAGCATTCGACCTATACGCCATCCTGCCGGAACTCGTTTTACTAGTAGCTACTTGCCTCCTATTGGTAATGAGCGTTTATGTGCGAGAAAACCAAACTGCTACGCCCGGAATAGAGCAAGACATTTTTCACACACCGCGTGGTGTTGCTTTTGTTTATTTCTTCAGCATCATATTGCTCGTTTATCTGATTTTTGCTTTTATCGGCCGCATATCAGACGATTCACTAGTGGCTATGAATGGGCTTTTCCAGTCTGATCCATTGTCGAATGTATTAAAAGCCTGTTCGTGCGCAGCTGTATTAATTAGCTTGATTTACTCCAAGCAATACCTGACAGATCGTGCATTATTCCGCCCTGACTTTATTGTTTTAGCTCTACTGGCTCTGCTGGGTCAAATGGTTTTAATCTCTGGAGCCAATCTTTTAACGCTTTATCTTGGTTTGGAATTAATGGCGTTGCCAACCTATGCTTTGGTTGCGATGCGCCATAGCAGCGAGAAGAGTGTAGAAGCGGCTATTAAATACTTTATCTTAGGCGCTTTAGCATCAGGATTCCTCCTGTACGGAATGTCCATGCTCTATGGTGTGACAGGTTCCTTAGATCTTATCGAGATCTTTAAAGTTGTTGCAGATCCACGCATTAATCATTTAGTCATGGCCTTTGGTTTAGTTTTCATCGTTTCTGGCCTGGCATTTAAGTTGGGTGTTGTGCCGTTTCATATGTGGGTTCCGGATGTATATCAAGGCGCTCCTACAGCAGTAACCTTGATGATTGCTGCAGCACCTAAAATTGCAGCATTTGCCTTGTTGTTCCGCTTGCTTGTGAATACCTTGCTTCCTTTAATGGGTGATTGGCAGCCAATGTTGATTTTGTTGGCAATGTTATCGCTGGTTGTTGGTAACGTTACGGCCATAGCGCAGACAAATCTGAAGCGAATGTTGGCTTACTCGGCTATTGCACAAATGGGTTTTGTCTTGCTAGGCATGTTATCTGTATTTGATGACCATGCTTTTAGTGCTTCGATGTTCTACGCCATTACTTATGTATTAACTACTTTAGGAACCTTCGGCCTATTAATGGTGCTGTCGCGCAAGGGATACGACTGCGAAACTTTGGATGGACTCAAAGGACTAAATAAGAATCATCCTTGGTATGCTTTTATCGGATTGGTCATGATGTTTTCTCTGGCCGGCATTCCGCCAACTGTCGGATTTGCAGCAAAATTGGGCGTTTTAGAGGCCTTGGTAGATGCTGAACACACCTTCTTGGCAGTGATTGCTGTCATTGCATCCTTAATTGGCGCTTTCTATTACTTGCGAGTAGTGAAGGTGATGTACTTTGATGAGCCAGAACATGAGATCACTATTTCTGGATCTGGTTTTGCTAAGGGTATATTGGGTTTAAATAGCATCCTTGTATTAGCGATCGGAATTGTTCCTGCTAGCTTAATGACGATCTGCCTTGATGCTATGCGCCGCACCTTACTTGGGTCTTAAAATTAGTCTAAGTTGTTAGTGTTTAAAGGCTCCTACTGGGGCCTTTATTCTTTAGCGTGTCACTAAATTGCCATTTCTTTTTGTATGATTGGGTATTCAACTGAAAGGCCCGAGTACTTCATGACTGAAAAATCTTTTACCGACCTACCTGAAGGCGATAAGCACTTGCGTGAAGATCGAATATCTGGCGAAGATATCTATGGCGGAATTTTTCTTCATATGAAGCGAGATCAGGTCCGTCTACCAGATGGTCAGCAAGCTGCCCGCGAGTACTTAACACATCCTGGGGCTGTTGCCATCTTGGCCATCTTAGATGATGGAAGGATTCTACTTGAGCGTCAATATCGGTATCCTATTGCAAAAGCCTGTATTGAAATTCCTGCGGGTAAGCTCGAGATTGGAGAAGATCATTTACTTTGTGCCCAGCGCGAGCTTGAAGAAGAGACTGGTTATACGGCAAAGAAGTGGAGCTATATCCGACGTATTCATCCTGTAATCTCTTACTCTACGGAGTTAATTGATATTTATTTGGCTGAAGATTTGGTACCCGGTAAAAGCAAGCTTGATGATGAAGAGTTTTTAGATGTTTTTGCAGCACCTTTAGAGCAATT
>CANIMS010000235.1 GCA_947468785.1 Betaproteobacteria bacterium | reverse complement strand
GCAAGGCGATACACAAGCTGAATACAGTACTTACTTTGCGAAGTACATCAACGAAGGTATCTCTGCAGAATTATTAGATCCACGTATGCGTGAGTTTGACTTGCCACGCTTGGCCGCCGCCTTGAATGCAAGCCGTGACTTGCAATTCAACTACCTCGGTTTGCAAACTTTGTATGACCGTTATTTCTTGCACATTGAAGAGCGTCGTATTGAAATGCCACAAGCATTCTTCATGCGTGTCGCGATGGGCTTATCCTTAAATGAGTTGGACCGTGAGCGTCGTGCGATCGAGTTCTATGAAATCCTATCTACATTCGATTTCATGTCCAGCACACCGACTTTGTTTAACTCTGCAACAACCCGTCCTCAGCTTTCTAGCTGCTACTTAACAACAGTAGATGATGATCTTGATGGCATCTACGAAGCATTAAAAGAAAATGCTTTGTTATCTAAATTTGCTGGCGGCTTGGGTAATGACTGGACAAACGTACGCGCCCTAGGTAGTCATATCAAAGGCACTAACGGAAAATCACAAGGTGTTGTGCCATTCTTGAAGGTGGTGAACGACACAGCAGTTGCTGTGAACCAGGGCGGTAAGCGTAAGGGTGCAGTTTGCGCATACTTAGAAACATGGCACTTAGATGTTGAAGAGTTCTTGGAGTTGCGTAAGAACACTGGTGATGACCGTCGTCGCACCCATGACATGAATACCTCTAACTGGATTCCTGACTTATTCATGAAGCGTGTGATGGAAGGTGGCGATTGGACTTTGTTCTCACCGTCAAACACACCAGATTTGCATGACAAGTACGGCAAGGCATTTGAAGAAGCTTATGTTGCCTATGAGCAAAAAGCAGATCGTGGTGAATTGAAGCCATTCCGCAGAATTCCAGCGCAACAACTGTGGCGCAAGATGCTTGGTATGTTGTTTGAAACAGGCCACCCTTGGATCACTTTCAAGGATCCTTGCAATATTCGTAGCCCACAACAGCATATTGGCGTGGTTCACTCATCTAACTTGTGTACTGAGATCACTCTCAATACCAACGAGAGCGAAATCGCTGTATGTAACCTGGGTTCTGTGAATTTAACTGCTCACATGACTACCGATGCGAATGGCAAGATGATTTTGGATCACGAGAAGCTCCAAAAAACCGTGCGCACTGCAATGCGCATGCTCGATAACGTGATTGATATCAACTACTACGCTGTTGCTAAGGCTCGTAATTCCAATTTGAAGCATCGTCCAGTAGGTATGGGCATCATGGGCTTCCAGGATTGCTTGCACATGCAGCGTATTCCTTACGCTAGTGATGAGGCTGTCAAGTTTGCTGATACTTCTATGGAAGCCGTTTGCTACTACGCTTATCAAGCTTCATGCGAATTGGCTGAAGAGCGTGGCGTTTACAGTACTTACAAGGGTTCTTTATGGGATCGTGGCATTCTCCCGCAAGATTCAGTGGCAATGTTGGCAGCTGAGCGCGGTGGTTATGTAGAAGTGGATAGCTCTTCTGCGATGGATTGGAGTAGTTTACGTGCCCGCATCAAGCAGCACGGCATGCGTAACTCCAATTGTGTAGCGATTGCGCCAACAGCAACGATTTCGAACATTATTGGTGTTTCAGCTTGTATCGAGCCGACTTTCCAGAATTTGTTTGTGAAATCGAACCTTTCTGGTGAGTTCACCGTGGTGAATGAGTACTTGGTTCGTGATTTGAAGGATCGCGGCCTTTGGGATGAAGTCATGATTGCCGACTTGAAGTACTTTGATGGCACATTGTCTAAGATTGATCGCATTCCACAAGATTTGCGTGATTTGTATGCCACTGCATTTGAAGTAGAGCCAAGCTGGTTGGTTGAAGCTGCTTCCCGCCGTCAAAAGTGGATCGACCAAGCTCAGTCACTCAATATCTATATGGGTGGTGCTTCTGGCAAGAAATTGGATGACACCTATAAGTTGGCCTGGTTGCGCGGTCTAAAGACGACTTATTACCTCCGCACAATGGCGGCTACCCATGTTGAGAAATCAACAGTTGCAAGCGGCCAATTGAACTCTGTATCTAGTGGCGGCGGTGTGAATGGCACGGATGCAGCAGCTGCAAGCGCCGCTGGTGGTGTTGAGGCGGATGGTCCAGTTTGCACAATGCGCCCAGGTGATGCTGGCTTTGAAGAATGTGAAGCATGCCAATAAGCAATTTGCTCATTGGTCAGAAATAGAAGAATTTAGGAGAAAGTTATGTTGAATTGGGAAGAGGAAGTTGCTCCAGCACTAGCGAAAGCTGGTCTTGCACCGCAGCCGGTTGCAGTGGAGCCGCAACGCCCACAGCCAGATGAAGTGGCAATGGCGCCACAAACAGCGGCACCAGCACCAGTGGCAGCGGCAAATTTAGCGGGTGGCGCATCCTTACGTGTAAACGCTGCCGACAAGCGTGTGATTAATGCCAAGACTGACGTTAATCAACTGGTTCCATTTAAATATAAGTGGGCTTGGGAGAAATATTTAGCCGGTTGTGCAAACCACTGGATGCCACAAGAGATCAATATGAATCGCGATATCGCGCTTTGGAAAGATCCAAATGGCTTAACTGAAGATGAGCGTCGCATTATTAAGCGCAATCTTGGCTTCTTTACGACTGCAGATTCTTTAGCTGCAAACAATATTGTTTTGGGTACTTATCGCCACATTACTGCTCCAGAATGCCGCCAATACCTATTGCGCCAGGCTTTTGAAGAGGCAATTCATACTCATGCCTACCAATATATTGTCGAATCTTTGGGTTTAGATCAGTCAGAAATCTTCAATGCGTATCACGAGATTGACTCGATTCGCGCTAAAGATGAGTTCTTAATTCCATTTATCGACGTCTTAACTGACCCAAACTTTAAGACTGGCACATTAGAAAACGATCAAAAATTACTCCGTTCTTTAATTGTTTTTGCCTGCGTAATGGAAGGTTTGTTCTTTTATGTTGGTTTTACGCAAATACTTGCAATGGGTCGTCAGAACAAAATGACGGGGGCTGCTGAGCAGTATCAATACATCCTTCGTGACGAGTCTATGCACTGCAATTTTGGTATTGATTTGATAAACCAAATCAAGCTGGAGAACCCGCAGTTATGGACTTCCGCGTTCAAAGACGAGATTAAATCCATCTTCGAAAAAGCAGTCGAATTAGAGTACCGTTATGCCGAAGATACGATGCCTCGAGGAGTGCTCGGATTGAACGCTCCGATGTTCAAAGGGTACCTAAGATACATCTGTAATCGTAGATGTTTGCAAATAGGACTTGACGCGATGTTCCCAAATGAAGAGAATCCATTTCCATGGATGTCAGAAATGATTGATCTGAAGAAAGAACGAAACTTTTTTGAGACACGCGTTATTGAGTATCAAACT
>CANIMS010000234.1 GCA_947468785.1 Betaproteobacteria bacterium | reverse complement strand
TTGATAAACCTGAATACCGGTCTTTGCCAAAATCTCACTCGGCGTAATCGCTCCTGGTCTAAGTAATATTGGCTTATCACCAGAGGACAGATCAATAATGGTCGACTCAATACCAACTTCACAATCTCCGCCATCCAAAACCATCAAACCCAAGATGCCCTCAAACTCACTACGAACATCTGCGGCGCTGGTAGGAGAAACCTTGCCAAATCGATTTGCTGATGGCGCCACTACTCCGCCCTTAAATTTACGGAGTAATTCTTGTGCGATCGGATGTGCTGGTGCACGAATGGCTACGGTATCTTGCCCGCCGGTAAGCTCACTCAAGACACTCTTATCTTTTTTAAAGACCAAGGTTAAAGGTCCGGGCCAAAAGGTATTGACCAGCAATAGCGCATCTTCAGACACATCACGGACCCAAGGGCTTAATAAGGCTGCCCAATCAATTTTCGCCACGTCATATTTATCTGGGGCTGCTAGGTGAACAATTAAGGGATGATTTGAGGGTCTGCCTTTGGCAGTAAAAATCTTTTTAATGGCTTCTGGATTTCTAGCATCAGCCCCCAAGCCATAAACCGTCTCGGTAGGAAACGCAACTAAACCGCCATCGCGCAAAGTTTGGACTGCCTCGTTGATCACTGCAGAAGATTGCAGTGGCGTACTATCAGTGGACATTTCTAGGGCTCGATGCCTAATTCAGTAGCGACTGCAGCGCAATGTTGACGGGCTTCATTTAAGACTTCACCCAGACAGTTAATGTGGCCCATTTTTCTACCCATGCGCGGAGCAGACTTACCATAGAGATGGAGTTTCACATCAGGATGCGCCAACACTTTATTCCAAGCGGGCTCTTTTGCTTGATCTTCGCTACCCTCAAACCAAAGATCACCCAGTAAATTCAGCATCGATACTGGTGCTAATTGACGGGTATCACCTAAAGGTAGGCGGGCCATACTTCTCACCTGCTGTTCAAATTGACTACTAACGCAAGCATCCATGGTGTAGTGACCAGAATTATGAGGACGCGGCGCAATTTCATTAGCAACAATGTCGCCATTCTTGAGCACAAAGAACTCAACACATAAAACCCCGACGTAATCAATTTTACGGATCAAGGCTTTAGCAGCATCAATAATTTTCTTTTCTTGTGCGGGCTTTAATGATGGTGCTGGCACGGTAGAGGTATGCAAAATACCATCGCGATGAATATTTTGGGAGACTGGGTAAGCCACTACTGCATCGTCATAGCCACGCACCACTAAGGCCGAGACTTCAAAATCCAAATCCATGCGCTTTTCTAATACACAAGGCACTTTACCAAGCTCAGCCCAGGCAGCAGGAAGATCCGCTGCAGCATAAACAGTAATTTGGCCTTTGCCGTCATAGCCCATGCGTGCCGTTTTTAAAATACCAGGAAATAAATCTGCAGGAATATGTGCAATATCCGCATCATGCTCAATCACACTATAGGGTGCTGGACCAATATTAGTTTCTGCTTTCCAAGTGGCTAAGAATTTTTTCTCAGCAACGCGATTTTGCGCTAAAGAAACACAGCTACTCCGTGGCGCCACAAATACACCCAAAGACTCGAGTTCATCTAAAGCTTGCGCCGGTACATTTTCAAACTCAGTACTTACTGAAGCACAAAGCGAAGCCATTTCTTTCAGGGCAGCGGAGTCTGTGTAATCGGCTTGGATAAATTTTTCAGCGATTGAGCCGGCTGGACTGTCAGCGCCTGGGTCTAAAACACAGACCTTGTAACCCATGGCTTGGGCCGCTTGCGTGAACATGCGTCCTAGCTGCCCACCACCTAAAATTCCTAAATACGAACCCGGCAAAATGGGTTCTAGATGCTCTGCCATGTAATTAATATCCTGGCAAATTCATTGAACGTGCAGTATCGGATTGCTTGGCACGGAATTCATTTAAACGCTTAGCAAGATCGGCATCGTGCAAGGCAAGACCAGCAATCACATGTAAAGCGGCATTCGCAGCGCCTGCTTCACCGATTGCAAATGTTGCTACGGGGATCCCTTTAGGCATTTGCACGATAGAGTACAAAGAATCTTCACCACGTAAATATTTGCTCGCTACAGGTACGCCATAGACAGGAACAATTGTTTTAGATGCCAACATACCAGGCAAATGAGCAGCGCCCCCAGCTCCAGCAATGATGGCTTGCAAGCCATTGGCTTGCGCTTGCTCTGCGTACTGGAACATATCATCTGGCATGCGGTGTGCGGAAAGCACCTGGGCTTCATGAGCAATACCAAACTGCTCGAGCATCTGTGCGGCGTGTTGCATCGTGTCCCAATCTGAATTGGAACCCATCACTATTCCGACTATTGGCTTTTTGCTCATTACCTCTCCAAATGCCTCAAATACACGCTTTTAAACTGTTGAGGCTCTATTATCCCTGAGTCAGTCTACTTGGTGAGTCGTTGTAAGGCTTCACGGTACTTTTGGGCAGTTTTTTCAATTACCTCAGCTGGCAATTGGGGTGCTGGGGCGGTTTTGGGCCATAACTTCCCATTCACTACTGCTGCCTCGAGCCAATCTCGCACAAATTGCTTGTCATAAGATGGCGGATTAGAACCTACATAATAGGTTTCAGCCGGCCAAAAACGGGAGGAGTCTGCCGTCAGAATCTCATCCATTAGTACGAGTTGACCAGCGTCATCGAGCCCAAATTCAAATTTGGTATCCGCAATAATGATCCCACGAGTGGCGGCATATTCAGAAGCTTCTTTGTATAAACGAATACTCACTTCCCGAATTTGATTGGCCAATTTTTCACCAATCAGTTCAACCACTTTATCAAAAGTAATATTTTCATCATGCTCGCCTGCCTCTGCTTTTGCAGCAGGAGTAAAAATCGGCTCAGGTAATTTTTGAGCATTCTCCAAACCTGCTGGAAGAGGAATGCCACAAACCTTACCGGTTTCTTTGTAGTCTTTCCAACCACTACCTGCTAAATAGCCACGGACCACTGCTTCAACCATAATGGGCTTAAGACGCTTAGCAACCACTGCGCGCCCTTTGACTTGATCCACTTCATCAGCAGCAACTACAGAAACTGGATCAATACCAGTTAAATGATTTGGAATGACTGCGGCCAACCTATCAAACCAGAAGTTGGCCATTTGATTGAGCACTACACCCTTCTCTGGAATGGGTTCACCCATCACTACATCAAACGCAGATAAGCGATCAGTCGTAATCATGAGCAACTTGTCATCGCCGAGCGCATAAACATCACGCACCTTACCTTTGGATAACAAAGGCAATGACTTAATAGAGGTAGCGTACAAAGCAGGCATCGTTAACTCACTTAACGATCTGAGCTAACTTGCCGCTCTTGTAGAGTTCTGCCATTTTTTCTAATGAGATAGGCTTGATTTT
>CANIMS010000233.1 GCA_947468785.1 Betaproteobacteria bacterium | reverse complement strand
GGATTTTTCAGCTCGCAATACACAAACCGAAGCTTGCTTAGCGTCTAGGTCGCCCACCACGTTGGCGTGATTGACTGCGCCACCAAGCAATTGATCCAGTTCTGCTAAAAAACCTGACTTGGCCTTGGCCGCCTTCGTTCCTCCAAAACCATCTAGGTCAGCCTTGGAATAAGCCAATACCAAGCAATCGGTACTTTGGCTCAAGATGGTTTTCAGGCTAGATTTGAGAGATTTTTGGCTCCCTAGGTCAGCTTGAGGGAAAATCTTGGTGCTAAATTGAATTGTCATCATTTATTGCGCTATTTATAAGTAAATTCAAGGGGATAAAAGGATATTTATCCATTATCCTCCGACATGAAGATGAACTTCCGTATCAGCCCCAATATAAGCCATTTATCCGTCCCGAATCCTGCAAAAGACCAAACCATTAGCGCCTCATGATTTTTAAACAAGCTCTTCGCCGCGAACTCAGCTTCACTACAGGTGGAGTCTTCTTGGTGTTGGTCACAATCATGATTACCTCCCTGGTGATTCGCATCCTGGGATTTGCAGCCAACGGAGCAGTCAATCCAGAAGATGCACTCGTTTTAATCGCCCTAGCGACCTTAGGGTATTTAGCTGTCCTGTTAACTGTTTCACTATTTGTGGCAACTTTGATCGTATTGGTGCGCTGGTATAAAGACTCAGAAATGATCGTGTGGTTTGCTAGTGGTCTGAGCGTCACTAATTTGATTCGCCCTATTCTTCAATTTGCTATCCCCATCATTATCATCATCGCATTATTAGCTCTATTTGTTTGGCCATGGGCTAATCGAGAATCAACACTGATCAGCCAGCGCTTTCAACAGCGTGACGATGTTTCGATGGTCACTGCTGGTCAATTTAAAGAATCAGCTAAAGCTGAGCGCGTCTTTTTTATCGAAGAATTGGATCTCGATAAAAGCGAAGTAAAAAATATCTTTGTGGCTGATAATAAAAATGGGCGACTCAGTATTGCTGTCGCTTCCACTGGCTTTATTCAAAATGGTGAGCGCGGTGAAAAATCCATTGTTCTCAATACCGGTCGTCGCTACGAGGGCAACCCCCATGAACCCAACTTTAGGATCCTGGAGTTTGAGGAATACACCACCAAGATCCGCAGTAAGGATGCGATGGCCCCTGCGCCGCGAGATCGAGAAAAAACGATCACCGAACTTCTGAATGACCCAAACCCTAAGGCGGCAAACCAAAATCGTGGTGAGCTATTGTGGCGTATTGGCCTCCCGCTCATGGCGCTTGGCTTGGTCTTAATTGCCATTCCCTTAGCGTATGTCAACCCAAGACTGGGTAGCTATACAGCCATGTTCTATGCGGTATTGATCTATCTAATTTATAGCAACCTACTCAACCTAATGCAGAACTATGTTTCGCAGGGCAAAGTGAATGTACTTGTGGGGGCTTGGCCTATCCACTTATTAGCACTCATTATTGCAACGATCCTGATTCGCAATCGTATAAATCCTTCTCTCAAGTGGTGGCGTCGACAGCTTCCTAGCTCTATTGGAAAAAATTCTGCCTCATCATGAAACTTTTTTTTCCATATATCTTCGAGCGCTATTTAGCTAAACAAATTTATGCCACCTTTGGTTTTATTTTGTTTGCCTTAGTAGCACTGTTTCTGTTCTTTGATATCTTAAGTGAGCTTGGTTCAGTTCAAGGGCAATACACCCTACCCCTGGCGCTGCTGCACGTTCTTCTAAAAGCACCAAGCCGTATCTCAGAGATTATTCCTATTGCAAGCCTGATCGGCAGTATTTATGTATTTTCAATGCTGGCAAGCCAGTCAGAATTTACTATTCTGCGCATAGCCGGCTTAGACGTTAAGCGTGGCTTGATTACGCTTGCCAAAATCTCTATACCGCTCATTGCACTAACTTTAATCATGAGCGAATGGGTGGGCCCTTACTCAGAAGCCAAATCGGATCAAATCCGCATGAAGGCCCTAGGCTCTTCTTTCACTTCTCAATTTAGAACTGGTGTTTGGGTAAAAGATCGCCTACGAAATGAGGAAGGCGTTGGTCCAGTTCAACCAGGCGTGCGTTATGTGAACGTTGGGAAGATTGATAAAGACAATGAAATTCGTAATATTAGAATGTATGAGTTTGATAATATTTATCACCTACTATCGATTAGAACAGCCGCATCAGGTCACTTTGATCAATCAGGCACCTGGGTTCTAAACGATGTCATTGAGACTCGCTTTAAAGAAACTAAACAATCGGATCCGCTTAATCCTGTTTTCTCAGCGCAGACTCTCCAGCGACCAACGGTCACCCTAGAGTCTGATGTCACTCCTCAGATATTGAATGTGCTGCTGATTAGCCCAGAAAAAATGTCGATTATCAGCTTAGGGCGCTTTATTGAACACTTACGCGACAACAAGCAAGATGCTCAACGACACTCGATCGCATTTTGGAAAAAAGTGGTTTACCCATTCATCATTTACGTCATGCTGACTTTGGCATTACCGTTTGCCTACCTCAAGGTGCGCGCAGGAAGCATTGGTATCAAAGTATTCGGCGGCATTATGCTTGGGATGAGTTTTCAGCTCTTTAACTCGCTCTTCTCCAATGTAGGGCTATTGGGCTCCTGGCCTGCTCTGGTTACCGCTCTAACCCCGCCACTGTTCTATTTCGCATTGGCCTTAATAGGGCTTCGTAGGGTTTCTAAGGCTTAATACCTAAAAATAATTTAGAATTTGATTCCTATATCGTTGTTGATATATAGATAGGAATCCAGATGAATCTTCACCAGTTCCGCTTTGTGCGAGAAGCAGTCCGTCAGAACTTCAACCTTACCACCGCTGCAAAGGCGCTTTTCACCTCCCAACCAGGGGTTTCTAAGGCCATTATTGAGTTAGAAGACGAATTAGGGGTAGAAATCTTCCGTCGTCACGGTAAGCGCATTCGCTCTCTTACGGAACCTGGTAAACGCATTCTGAGCTCTATAGAGCGCATTCTGGATGAAGTGGAAACGCTCAAACGTGTTGGTAAAGATTTCGCTAGCCAAGACCAAGGCAATTTCGTGATTGCCACCACACATACTCAAGCACGCTACGCACTCCCTAAAGTCCTGACAGAATTTACCAAGCGCTTCCCGAAAGTACGCGTGAGTATTCAGCAAGGAAGCCCCGGACAAATTGCCGAGCTTCTCATTCATGATCGCGCTGATATTGCGATTGCTACGGAAGGAATTGCCAATACTCCGGGTGTATTAGCCCTTCCAGGATTTCAATGGCAACACGTCCTCATGGTGCCCTTAAGTCATCCACTTCTCAATCAAGCGACCATTACGTTGGAGGAAATTGCCAAGTATCCAATCATCACCTATGACAAGGCATTTGCTGGACGAAGCAAAATTGATGCTGCCTTTGC
>CANIMS010000232.1 GCA_947468785.1 Betaproteobacteria bacterium | reverse complement strand
GATAGGTCCAGTAGACTGATAACTACTAGCGCAGGCCGAAATTAAACCAAGAAGAAATAGACCAAAGAGGGTTTTCAAAACGACTCGACTATCGACCATTTGTAATCTCCCCATTAGCTGCTACGCGCCATGGTTGAATAGCATTATTGTGATAAAAAAAGTTGGGGCCCTTGGCTTTTAGTAAAGCGTCCATCATAGGCTGTACATCTCCACTTGAGTCCACCGCCCTACTCATCAACATTGCAGGAGCACCATCCCACATCCATGGGAAACGAAAGCGCACTAAAGACTTATCCATTACAGGTTCTTGCAAAACGGCCTGCGCCCAAGAGGCTCCGCCATTTGTGGAGACCTCAACCCGTTTAATTTGACCATTCCCAGACCATGCGAATCCTGAGATTTCATAAAAACCTTTGGACTTAAGTCGCATCATGCCTGAGGGCTGTGTAATGACTGACTTAACATCCATTGCAAAAGTAAATTGCTCAGCTTTCCCATTAGGCAGCAAATCAGTATATGCAGAAGTTTCTTCTCGGGTTTGCCAAGGCTCAGTGCCTAACTTAATACGTCGTAGCCACTTAATACTCATATTCCCTTCATATCCCGGCAGAAAGAGACGTAATGGGTAGCCTTGCTCAGCCCTCAACATTTCACCATTCTGTGCATAAACCAAGAGCGCATCGTCCATCATCTTGCTCATTGGAATGCTGCGCGTCATTGCAGCGCCATCAGCGCCCTCTGCCAACGCCCACTTTGCAGTGGGCTGGACGCCACACTCTTGCAAAATCGTAGATAAGCGAACCCCCGTCCATTCGCAACAAGAAAGAAGGCCATGAATTTCTTGTGCAGTCTTTCCAGTTGCTTTCTTGAGTTCTGCTGCACTATTACCAGAGCACTCTAGAAAATAGACTCGTGACTCAGATGGAAAACGAACAATATCTTCCATAGAGAAGATCATGGGCCGGTCAACCAATCCATGTATTACAAGGCGATGTTGATTGGGATCAATATCAGGAATACCAGCGTGGTGCCTTTCGAATACCAGACCATTTGGCGTAATGATGCCGTGTAAGTTTTGTAAAGGCGTACGCGAGCCCGTTAAAAAGGTGGGCGGAGGTGAAGGCAGAACTCGAACAACGTTCTTTTCATATTTGGATGGCAAGCCATAAGGAGGATTAATGAAGGTTGATCCTTGAGTCTTAGTCCAAGGATCGATAGCTAGGAAATTATTGTCATTAGCTTGCGAAAGTGCGCTCTTTGAACCCAAAACCCCACTAACACCGGCGCCAACTGTCAGTGATTTTTTTAGAAATTGACGTCGCTGAGAAACTTTATTCTTATCTGACATATTTCACTTGCCTCCGTTGATGCATCTATAACATTCGCATTCTTTCTTGCACCATACCACCAAAATAAAATTATTTAAACAAATCTTAGATAACGCTGCTCTTTTCATCAATCAGGTAGATATTGTGCTTCTCTTTATGGGTGATGAACTTTATCTTTTAATGCCATCTATAATAATTTTCTTTGAGATAAAGAATTTATTTATTTAAATATCATGTCAAATATTAGGCTTCTGAAAAACTTTCTCGTCATTACTCGTCATAAAAGCGTTGCGGCAGCCGCAAGAGAGATTGGGTTAACGGCTGCTGCTGCAGGGCAACAACTACAGCAGCTAGAGCAGGAGATTGGTGTAGAGCTCTTCGATAGAACCAAGCGCTCGCTTACGCTTAATAGCAATGGCCGCGCCGTAATCGAACCAATACAAGAGATCATCGCAAAATATGAAGCTCTTGGATCGAATTTGAAATCAGAACTCAGCGGCACGATTGTTCTGGGTGCGCTTGTATCTACGCTGATGGGGGCTTTTGGTAAAACATTGAATGAACTCAAACAAAATTATCCAGAACTTGAGATTAAATTAATAGCTGGTCTCTCTAGTAACTTTCTAGATCAAGTGATTGAAGGTAGCCTTGATGCCGCCATTGTGACTGAGTCACCCTATACATTACCCCAAAATGTACAGTGGACCGAGCTCTATAAGGAGCCGATGATCTTCATTGCCCCAAGCACATTGAAGTTATCTAAAAACCTCAGCAATCAATTGCCATTCATTCGATTTGAGAGAAATACCTGGACTGGACACCTAGTTGAGCAAACTATTAAAGTGAATAAGCTCAAAATTCAAGACGGTATGGAATTGAACTCAGTGGAAGCCATTATTGAATTAGTTAGACAAGGTCTTGGCTATTCGATTGTTCCAAAACTAGCGAATATTGCCTGGACAAGTGATCGTCAATTAAAGATTCAGGAACTACCCGGCAAAACAGTCTACAGAAAGGTGGGGCTTTTAGAGCGCAAGAAACATGGGCGTCAAAATATTACCCAAGCGATCAAAAAACATTTTCTCTCTACCCTATAAAGCCTCTTGATAGAGTGCCGCAGCATCCTGCAGCTTAATTTCCCGAGGGCTATTCATTAAAAGGCGAGTTTGCAACATCGCATCTTTTGCTAGCTGATCAATATCTTTTTGAGCAATACCAACCTGACTTAAGCGAGTGGGCAAGCCTAAATCTCCAGCCAGGGTGGCAAGATAATCTACTAATTGGGTAGCCTGCTCCATCGTTGAACCCTGAAATCCAGGCTTAATAATTTGACCTAATTCTGCGTACATTGCATGAGCTACTTCCAAGTTAAAGCGCATCACCGGCGCCAACACCAAGGAATTAGATAGTCCATGTGGCACATGAAATCTAGCGCCTATTGGATAAGCTAAAGCATGAACACCTGCAACGGGTGCATTCGTAAACGCTATTCCGCCCAAACATGCACCGAGCAGCATATTCTCTCGCGCCACAATATCATTTCCCGCTGTTACAGCACGATGCAGATTGTTAGATAACAATCTTAGCGCCTCCTTAGCCAGACAGTCGGCCATTGGATTTTTTAAATGCTTAGTAGTAAATGCTTCAATAGCATGAACCATTGCATCAATTCCTGTGGCAGCAGTGACATGAGCTGGAAGGCCCAAAGTTAACTCAGCATCCAATAAGGCAACATCGGGCAATAGATGAGGAGAAAGCACCCCCTTCTTTTCGCTCTCACTTACAGTGACTACCGAACTCTTAGTAACCTCGGATCCAGTGCCCGCAGTAGTCGGTACCAATATCAAAGGAAGGCGTGGGCCCTTAGCATTGCCAATTCCATAGATGTCTGCTAACTTTTCTTTACCAAGCGATAGCAATGCGACCAGCTTGGCTACATCCATTGAACTTCCGCCACCAAAACCAATCACACAGTCTGCTTTGTATTCTTGGGCTACCTCAACTGCCTTTTCAATCACCTCTACTGGTGGGTCAGCCTGAACATCCGAAAATATGTGTACTGGCATATGGAGCTCTTTGAACTGAGATAGAGCCTTTTCCAACAAGCCAGCAGAGAGCACGCCGGGATCTGTC
>CANIMS010000231.1 GCA_947468785.1 Betaproteobacteria bacterium | reverse complement strand
CAAAGGCCAATCCGGGTAAGCTCAATTATGCGTCCCAAGGGAATGGTTCAGTCTCACATATTGGAACGGAGATATTTAAGCAATCGACAGGCATTGACATGGTGCACGTACCCTATAAGGGCTCTGGGCCAGCGATCCTGGATGTTTTAGCTGGTCAAGTACAAGTCTTTATTACAACGCCGCCCTCGGTGATGCAGCATGTTCAAAGCGGAAAGCTAAAAGGCTTGGCCGTTACTGGCAAGAGTCGCCATCCTGGTATGCCAAATGTGCCCACAACTGCTGAAGCTGGCTTGGCATCATTTCAATTGGAGGCATGGGTAGCTTTATATGCTCCAGCAGGGACACCAGGACCCATTATTACTAAGCTGACAGATTCTGTGAGAACAAGCTTAGCTTTGCCTGAAGTTAAAGAGCGTGGAGATTCTGCTGGTATTGAGTTGCGCTATCTCAATCCTCAGGCACTGGACGCTTTACTTAAGAAAGAGTTGCCTTACTGGAGTAAGGCGATTAAGTCAGCCAATATCACGCTAGATTAACAATGCTTATGCCTGATCTCTTAACACCGGATCAGGCAATGCTTGTGCAAAGGCCCTAGCAACACTTAATAAGAATCGATCTTTTCCTGGTCCTGCGATCAGTTGAACCCCAACAGGCAAACCATTTGGACCGCTGCTGATATTGAGGTTGATACAAGGTAAGCCCGATAAAGTCCAGCCACGGCAGAACACTGGATTACCCGTTCCATCTTTTGCCGGAGGCGCTTCGCCTGGTGCACTCGGTGCAATTAAAAGATCAATTTCATTATCAAAGAGCTGCGCTAAAGAAGAGCGAGCCTGGTGGGCTCCTTGCAGATCTTTTTGGTATTGCTCATAAGGGATTTGCGCGCCTTCAGATAATTGCTGAAAAAGCTGAGCGCTTAACTTTTTACCAAATTGCATGCGCTCAAAAATTAGTGCACGCGCCATCTCAAAGTTCATAATGCGAGTTTGGATCAAAGTGAGCTCAGCGCAGGCTGTCGGTAAAGCAATATCTTGAACAACACCTTTTGCAATAGCTTCAGCGCTAAAGCGTGCCAATGCCAAAGCGCCAGCAGTTTCTTTGCTTGCAAAAGACCAATCATTGGTTTTGCAAATGCCAATTCGGGGTTTATTGTGAAGCTCAGCGATCTCCGCTAGAGCAAGGTCATTACTCATCGCTGCTACACCTAAAGCAACATCTCCAACGCTTCTACCAAAGCAGCCCAAGGTATCTAAAGAAGGCGATAGTGATTTAACACCTGCAAGCATGACTTTGCCAAAACTCGGTTTAAAACCGACCACACCACAATAGGATGCTGGTCGAATAATAGAGCCAGCAGTTTGACTGCCAGTTGCTAAAGGCACCATAAAGTCGGCAACAGCGGCAGCAGACCCGCTCGATGAACCACCGGGTGTGTATTTAAGATTGTGTGGATTGACAGTAACAGGGGGTTTAAAAGTAGCAAATTCAGTGCTGACGGTCTTACCCAAGATAATTCCACCAGCCTGCCGCATTAGGGCGACGGAAACAGCATCTGCTGCGGGGTGGTGATTCGCATAGATCGGAGAGCCATAACTGGTAGGCAAGTCATAGGTATCAAATAGATCTTTAACGCCTATGGGAAGCCCATGAAGTATCCCCTTAATTGCGCCCTTATCGAGCTCTTTAGCGCGTGCCAAAGCACTTTCTTTGCCAAGACTCGACCAAGCCTTTACAAGGCTCTCTCGCTGGCCAATGCGGTCTAAACAGGCAAGCAATAGGTCAGTTGCTTTGATGTCTCGCCTAGCAAGTGCTCGGGCAGCTTGCGAGGCACTTAGGCTCTCTAGATCTTTCATCCCTTTATTCTACTCAGTGTGGCGTATGATCGCATTTTAACGTTTTAAAGTACCCAGAAACTAAGCAAATGAAGCAACATTCTGTTCGTGAAGCATGGCTTGAAGATGCCGTAAAACACCTTGAGCCCGTATTTTCTAAGGCGGGTTATGCAATACCCCCAGTTCGCGTTTCCTGTGGATTTCCGGCATCCAGTAGCCCAAGAACCACTTTAGGCCAGTGCTGGCCAAGAGAGCGATCGGGTGGGGGCGTAAATGAAATTTTCATTTCACCCAAAATTGATGATCCGGTTCAATTGCTTGATACTCTAGTACATGAGCTTTGCCATGCGGTAGATGATTGTTTTAGCGGACATGGCGAGGATTTCAAAGGGATTGCTCAAACTGTAGGTTTAGAGGGTCCAGCCAGAATGGCACATGCGACCGAAGAACTGACTGTTAAGCTCATGATGATTAGTCAAGAACTTGGCCCCTATCCACACCAAGCAATTGTCTTTCCGCCGCCAAGACCCAGCAATGCAAGCCGCAGCAAGGCTAAATGTGGCCAATGTGGTTACGAGGTCACCTTATTAAAGAAATGGGCTAGTTATGGCGCTCCAATTTGCCCAAAAGACAATATTCGCATGCTAGAAGAGGCACCTGAAACAATTGAAAATACCAGTGATTACGATAGCGAATCTGTGACTAAAGGAGTTAAAAAGGCTCCTGATGAGATCCGTCGTGCCATTAGTTAAACAATTAGCCTGATAAAATTTTTCCATTAGAAATAACACCTTAATTAAGAGACCTTTCAAGATGAATGCAAAGAAAATTTTCAAAAATCCGAAGATTGCGGTAATACCAGGCGATGGTATTGGTAAAGAGGTGATGCCAGAGGGTCTCCGCGCTTTAGAAGCGGCCAATCGAAAGTTTGGGATTGGTATGCAGTTTGATCATTTTGATTTTGCAAGTTGTGATTACTATCTCAAGCATGGCAAGATGATGCCGGATGACTGGTTTGACACGTTGATGAAATACGACGCCATTTTCTTTGGCGCAGTAGGCATGCCAGATATCTTGCCTGATCACGTATCTTTGTGGGGTAGCTTGATCCAATTTCGCCGTGGGTTTGACCAGTATGTCAATTTGCGTCCTGTACGTCTATTGCCTGGAGTGCCATGCCCACTAGCCAATCGGAAACCAGGCGACATTGACTTCTTCGTCGTACGTGAAAACACAGAAGGTGAATACTCTAGCGTGGGTGGAAAGATGTTTCCAGATACGGATAGAGAATTCGTTATACAAGAATCTATCTTTACCAGACATGGTGTCGATCGCATCTTGCAATATGCTTACGACTTGGCTCAGAGCCGCCCTAAAAAGCATTTAACATCTGCAACCAAATCGAATGGTATTGCCATCACCATGCCGTATTGGGATGAGCGTGTTGAAGCCATGTCGAAGAAGTACTCTGATGTCAGAACAGACAAATACCATATCGATATATTGGCAGCTCATTTTGTGATGAACCCTGATCGTTTTGATGTAGTTGTGGCCAGCAATCTATTCGGGGACATCTTGTCGGATTTGGGTCCAGCCTGCACAGGAACAATCGCAGTAGCACCCTCTGGAAGCATTAATCCTGAAGGTAAAT
>CANIMS010000230.1 GCA_947468785.1 Betaproteobacteria bacterium | reverse complement strand
GCTTTTGCCGCAGCTTCTTTGACATAGGCCAATGATTTAATGAGGTCGGTGTAGTCGCCAATTAACTTGCCAGTAATTGGGTAGTTCTCAATGGCTCGTAGAGTGTGTATTCCCCAATAAGCATCAGCAGGAACTTGCTCATCGCCCAATAAATCATGCTCTAGGCGAGTGGAATTGGTCATGTCATTCTCCATTAAAGATGACTCAATGTATCACCAAAAAAGTTGACCTATTAAAGCGGTTAAAGAAAAAGCCACCCTGAGGTGGCCTTTTCTTGAAGTGTTACCTAATTACTTGCGCACATGTGCATGGCGGGCTGCATCTTGTGACATACCAGCTCCTTTGCCCTCACGAGATTCTTTTTCAGCTGTAATTTCTTTGCGACGCTCTTTACAAGAGCCTGCAATTTCCTGCAGCGCCTTACGGGCACGTGCAGCAGATGCCTTAACGCCCTTACCTTGAAACTTTTCATTTTCAGCTTTATAGACTTCAAGAGCTTCCAGTAATTTATCGTGATGAGACATAGCTTCCTTTTAGGTGGTTATTTTTAAATTTCTTCAGCGGAGGCGATATCCGTCTTAGGCGCCTTACGAGAAACAACGGGGGCATCAAATTCGAGCTGCACTTTGCCGTCTGCATCAATATCTACCGCAACGTGACCGCCCTGAGCTAATTTACCAAACAAGAGCTCATCTGCAAGCGCTTTACGTACAGTGTCTTGAATAATGCGCTGCATTGGACGTGCGCCCATTAATGGATCGAAGCCATGCTTTGCCAAATGCGCGCGCAGTGCGGAACTGAAAGTAGCGTCTACCTTCTTCTCGTGCAATTGCTCCTCAAGCTGCATTAAGAACTTATCAACCACCCTCATGATGATGGTTTCATCAAGTGCCTTGAACGAAACGATGGCGTCTAAACGATTACGGAACTCAGGCGTGAAGAACTTCTTAATATCAGCCATCTCATCACCAGACTCACGAGCATTGGTAAAGCCGATGGTGGATTTCTGCATTGCTTCAGCGCCAGCATTGGTGGTCATGATGATGATGACGTTACGGAAGTCAGTCTTGCGACCATTGTTATCCGTCAAGGTGCCATGATCCATCACTTGCAAGAGGATATTGAAAATGTCTGGGTGAGCTTTTTCAACTTCGTCTAGCAAGAGAACGCAATGCGGCTTCTTGTTCACAGCTTCAGTCAACAAGCCGCCCTGATCAAATCCAACATAACCTGGAGGGGCTCCAATCAAGCGACTTACAGCATGACGCTCCATATATTCAGACATATCAAAACGCAGCAGCTCAATACCTAAGATATAGGCCAATTGTTTTGCCACCTCAGTCTTACCCACACCAGTAGGCCCTGAGAATAAGAATGAGCCAATTGGGCGATCAATCTTGCCAAGACCAGCACGAGTCATTTTGATGGCGCTAGCCAAAGCTTCGATAGCGGGATCTTGTCCAAAAACCACGCTCTTAATATCGCGATCTAAAGTCTGCAATTTGCTGCGATCATCCACGGTGACAGATTGGGGCGGAATACGTGCAATTTTGGCAACAATCTCTTCGATTTCTGGACGGCCAATCGTTTTCTTTTGCTTAGACTTAGGCAGGATGCGCTGCGCAGCACCCGCTTCATCAATTACATCAATTGCCTTATCTGGTAAATGACGATCATTAATGTAACGAGAAGATAGCTCTGCAGCAGCCACTAGAGCAGCGGAAGCATACTTAACGCTGTGATGCTCTTCAAAGCGGGACTTGAGACCCCGCAGAATTTGCACCGTCTGATCGACTGTTGGTTCAACTACATCAACCTTCTGGAAGCGACGAGACAGAGCAGCATCTTTTTCGAAAATTCCGCGGTATTCAGTAAAAGTTGTGGCCCCAATACATTTCAGCTGGCCGTTGGATAGAGCAGGCTTTAACAAATTACTTGCATCTAATGTTCCGCCAGAGGCAGCGCCAGCACCGATTAAGGTATGGATTTCATCAATGAATAAAACGCCATGCGCATGGTCTTTTAAAGACTTGAGGACACTCTTAAGGCGTTGCTCAAAATCTCCACGGTACTTGGTACCTGCTAAGAGAGCGCCCATATCCAGGGAATACACGGTGGCATTAGCCAAGATATCAGGAACATCGCCCTTAACAATGCGCCATGCTAAACCTTCGGCAATTGCTGTTTTACCAACACCAGCCTCACCAACTAAAAGTGGATTATTTTTACGACGACGGCATAAAACTTGTATTACACGCTCTACTTCACTATCACGACCAATGAGCGGATCAATCTTGCCTTGGCGAGCCAATACATTTAGATTCTGGGTATATTGATCAAGCGGACTTTCCTTGCCCGAAGCAGCTGACTCTTCAGTTTCTTGACTTGTATCAGCTGGCTTGACTTGCTCAGCCTGATCTTTGCGTACGCCATGACTAATAAAGTTCACGACATCCAAACGAGTGACGCCCTGCTGTTGCAAGAAATACACCGCATGAGAATCTTTCTCGCCAAATATAGCTACCAACACATTGGCGCCAGTGACTTCTTTCTTGCCATTGGATGTCGATTGCACATGCATGATGGCACGCTGTATCACTCGCTGAAAGCCCAGCGTTGGTTGTGTATCTACCTCATCCGTACCAGGCACCACCGGAGTATTGTCATTAATAAAATTTTTCAGTTGTGTGCGTAGCTCTGCAATATTCACTGCACACGCTTTCAGTACCTCAACAGCAGTTGCGTTATCAAGCAACGCTGCCAGCAAATGTTCCACCGTAATAAATTCGTGACGAGAAGCTCTTGCGTCAACAAAGGCCATGTGCAAACTCACTTCTAATTCTTGGGCAATCATGCTTCCTCCATAGTGCACTGTAGTGGGTGACCCGCTTCACGGGATAATTCGACAACTTGATGCACTTTAGTAGCAGCAACATCGCGGGTAAATATTCCGCAAACGCCTTTGCCAGCTAAATGAACTTGCAACATGATGCGTGTAGCAGTTTCATGATCCTTATTAAAATACTCCTGAATTACCATCACCACAAACTCCATCGGGGTGTAATCATCATTTAGTAACAATACTTTAAACATCGATGGAGCTTTAACTTTTTCTGCCTGCTTTTCGAGCAGGATCGTATCCTCGTTGTAGGGATTGGCTGGATTACCAGTGGTGGTATTTTTAGGTGGGCGACTCATGAGAAACATTCTAAACACAGATATCAAAACTTTTACCGACTAGGGTCTTGTTGCGAAAACCCCGCAAAAACCCCTATTTATTCCATATTGGGGCATTTTTCGATAAAAAAAGGGGTATTTACTTAGGGGTAAGTTCATTTAACTCCTTGACACCCCTACAAAAAGGGCAAACAATCGGGGGGTAGACCTTATTTAGGGTTCTATTTAGGCGTGTTGTGGAGCGAGACTGATTAAAAAGTATTTACCCTCATCACGGTTGTTTTAAGTTTATGTAATGGAGTTCGC
>CANIMS010000229.1 GCA_947468785.1 Betaproteobacteria bacterium | reverse complement strand
CATGCCTCAGTAGAGATGGGGGGCTTGGGTTTGAGTCATGTTGAAAAAGCGCTTGTTTTTGAAGAGGCTGGTTACTCCTCTTTAGGTCCAACGGCGATGAACATTCATGCTCCTGACGAAGGCAATATTCATCTACTAGAAGAGATTGCGAGCCCGGAACAAAAAGAGCGTTGGCTTCGCCCCTTGGTTGCTGGAAAAATCCGCTCATGCTTTGCCATGACCGAGCCCTCGCCTGGTGCGGGCTCAGATCCCTCGATGCTCATGACAAGCGCCAAGAAAGATGGCGATGACTATCTTATTGATGGTCAAAAATGGTTTATCACTGGCGCCGATGGGGCTGATTTTGCAATCATCATGGCGCGCATTGAAGACGGCTCTGCAACCATGTTTCTCTCCGATATGAATGCGCCGGGCATTGAGCTGATTCGTAATATGGACGCAATGGATAGCTGTTTTACTGGCGGTCACGGTGTTCTGCAATTTACTAACTTACGAGTTCCCTCCAATCAAATATTAGGAGAGCTTGGGAAGGGCTTTAAGAACGCTCAAGTTCGTTTAGCGCCTGCACGATTAACGCACTGTATGCGCTGGCTCGGTCAGGCTAGACGAGCACAAGACATTGCGATTGCCTACGCAAGAAAGCGCGAAGCCTTTGGAAAAATCTTGGGCGAGCACGAAGGCGTTGGATTCATGCTGGCAGACAATGATATGGACCTACAAACTTCACGTTTACATATCTTGCATACGGCATGGCTATTAGATCAAGGCCAGCGTTGCAATTTTGAATCTAGTCGTGCGAA
This sequence comes from Betaproteobacteria bacterium, assembly GCA_947468785.1. GTDB lineage: Bacteria > Pseudomonadota > Gammaproteobacteria > Burkholderiales > Burkholderiaceae > Polynucleobacter. The sequence continues at coordinate 2,700 of CANIMS010000229.1, read as the reverse complement.
GGTGATTTGTTCTGAAGCTGAGTGGCGAGCGATAGATCGCTGCGTACAAATTTTGGGCGGCCAAGGGATTACTGGCGAAACTGCACTGATGAAAATATTTCAAGATATGCGCGGCTTTCGGATCTATGACGGCCCTAGTGAAGTGCATCGCTGGAGCATGGCGCGCAAAATTATTGGAAACAAAGAGTCCAAGTGATGGATATCAATCCGCTGTTTCGATTGGATGGTAAAACGGTCTTGGTTACCGGCGCCTCTAGTGGGATTGGCAAACACTGCGCAACATTCTTGGCCCAATTAGGAGCAAAGCTTGCCATTGCATCACGCCGCATAGATCAGCTGCAGTCTGTTGTCGAGGACATCGCACAATTGGGCGGCCAAGCCAAGGCATTTGAATTAGACGTTACGAACCAAAAAAGTGTGATGAAGTGTTTTGATGAGCTTGCCCATTGGTCATTGCCAACGATCGTTATCAACAATGCCGGTATGAGCGTCAATCGCAAGTTGCTTGACCAAACCGAGGAAGATTGGGATCAGGTAATCGACACAAATCTGAAGGGCTGTTGGCTGGTTGCCACCGAAGCAGCACGGCGCCTAGCAGCCACCAATACTCCTGGAAATATTGTCAATATTGCCTCTATTTTGGGGGAGCGAGTCATCGGTGGAGTGGCCCCTTATGTCATCTCAAAAGCAGGCGTGGTCCAGCTCACAAAAGTAATGGCTCTTGAATTAGCGCGCTACCAAATACGAGTAAATGCACTGTTACCAGGCTATGTGATTACTGACCTTAATCGCGACTTCCTGCAAAGTGAAGCTGGACAAAAGATTCTGGCGCGCATACCTTCAAGGCGCTTTAATAACTTGGAAGATTTAAATGGGCCATTATTGCTCTTGGCTTCTGATGCGAGTAAAGCAATGACTGGGGCAACGGTTGCTGTCGATGGTGGACATCTTGTTAGTGGTCTGTAAATAAGCCAAGCAATGAACACCCCTTCTTTTCATGAGCCCCTGAGCCTGTATTTAAAGGGTCTAGGTCTAACTGGAGGCCCGATAGAGTTAAGCCAGCTCACAGGCGGTCAGTCGAACCCCACCTACAAAATTAGTGACGGCAAGGCACATTACGTACTCAGAAAAAAACCGGGTGGCGTTTTATTACCATCAGCGCATGCAGTTGATAGAGAGTATCGCGTCATGAAAGCGCTGGCCAGCACGGATGTACCTGTCCCCCAAATGTTGGCTTATTGTGAAGATGAAAACATCATTGGAACTGCCTTTTTCATTATGGAATATCTGGACGGCCGAGTCTTTGTCGACCAGTCTTTACCAGGCTTTCAGCCTAGTGAGCGGCAGCAGATTTACGAACAAATGAATTGCACCATTTCTGCTATACATCGTCTAGATTATGTTTCTCTTGGATTAGAAACTTTTGGTAAGCCTGGAAATTATTTTGCGAGGCAAATCAACCGCTGGTCTCGGCAAGTGCGCGAAGCCAACATTGCCATTCCGGACTCTCTTATTAGGCTAATGGATTGGTTGCCAGAGCATATTCCACCTGAGGATGAAACCTCACTAATCCATGGCGACTTTCGCATGGACAATCTTATCTTTCACAAAACTGATATGCGCATCATTGGTGTTTTAGATTGGGAGCTCTCCACCTTAGGCAATCCCCTTGCTGATTTTGCATATCAATGCATGGCCTGGAGAATCGCGCCTACCCTTTGGCGCGGAATACAGGGACTGGATTTAGCCGCCCTTGGAATTCCGAGCGAAGCGCAATATATTGCTCTGTATGAAAAACAAATTGGTAGGCCAATCGTCGAACACTGGCGTTTTTTAATGGCTTATAACCTGTTTAGAATATCGGCGATCTTGCATGGAATCACCAAGAGGGCTTTAGATGGGAACGCCAATGCGAGCGACGCCTCTGAAAATGGCAAGAAGGCGGGCGCCCTTGCTGATCTTGGCTGGGCTTGCGCTCAAGAATAAATAGCCGTTTTTCATTAAAAGGTGGTGGCTAAAAGCGCATTAAAAAATATAGTGGGCCTAAGCAATATAGGGGCATACAAAAATACCGGCACGCCAAGAGCAAGGCGGTTTAGCATAGGGTTAGCACTATACGTGATCAACTGTAATTGGGCTATGCTTTACCTGATATCTTTTTTGAAAGTCTAGGCAACTTGGGCAAACAAAACGTCATCCTCGAAACGGAAGACCTCACAAAATCATTTAATGGCTTCATTGCGGTAAATAATGTGAATTTAGCTATTGAGCGTGGGGCTATACACGCTCTAATTGGCCCCAATGGGGCTGGAAAAACAACCTGCTTTAATTTGTTAACAAAGTTTTTAGAGCCAAGTTCTGGAAAAATCCTCTTTAATGGCGCCGATATTAGTGCTGAAAAACCATCGCAAATTGCACGCAAAGGCATCATCCGCTCTTTTCAAATATCGGCGGTGTTTCCTCATATGACAGTGCTTGAAAACGTTCGTTTTGGGATGCAGCGCTCCTTAGGTAGTTCATTTTATTTTTGGCGAAATATAAATTCCCTAGACGTATTAAACACGCGCGCGATGGAGGCCCTTGACCAGGTTGAGCTGACTAGGTTTGCCGATGAGCTAGCGGTGAATCTTCCCTATGGAAGAAAGCGCGCGCTCGAAATTGCTGCCACTATCGCCATGGACCCCGAACTAATGTTGCTTG
>CANIMS010000228.1 GCA_947468785.1 Betaproteobacteria bacterium | reverse complement strand
GTTCCATATAGCTACCCATCAGATTTTGCATTAATGGGTTTTGAATATTGAGCATCTGTGACCAAGCCTCTGGAGTGGCATTCGCCCCAAGACCTTTAGTTTGATCACCAAATTTATTATGGATGTCGACAAAAGACTGCATGGTCTTCTCTAGATAATTCCCCATTAAGCCTTGCATGGAGTTACCGTAGAAACGAATAATTTGAGAAAGCATCTGAGATGAAAATACTGGTGCGCCACCAGCTTCTTCTTCCAAAATGATCTGGAGCAGTATATTTCGCGTAAGGTCCTCTTCGGTCTTAGCATCGACTACCTTGAATGCCTCGCTGGCCATTACTAAAGCTTTAATATCAGTCAAAGTAACGTAAGTACTAGTTTGGGTGTCATAAAGACGACGATTGGGATACTTCTTGATGAGTCGCTCTTCGCCAACCCGTTTTGCTCTTGTAGCCATAGTTTTCCTTACTTAGTACTGCAACGCAACATCGGCATAGTTTATCTCTAGTTTGATCAAAAGGTAAATAAGCCGTGTTGCGCCCCCAACAATGACAGCAAATGCTGTATTAGCCGGTATGAATACCGCCATTTAGGGAGAAATCAGCACCTGTTGCATAAGCACCATCCTCAGAGGCAATCCAGCAACAAATCGATGCAATCTCATCAGGAGTCCCTAAACGCTTAACCGGGATCCCAGAAACGATTTTCTCTAAAACATCCTCTCGGATAGCCTTAACCATATCTGTACCAATATAGCCTGGAGATACAGTATTCACAGTAACGCCCTTTGTCGCCACTTCCTGGGCTAGAGCCATCGTAAATCCATGTAAGCCTGCTTTAGCCGTTGAGTAGTTAGCTTGTCCAAATTGCCCTTTTTGGCCATTTACCGAGGAAATATTAATGATTCGGCCCCAATTGTTATCAACCATGCCATCAATCACTTGTTTTGTGACGTTAAATAGAGAATTGAGATTGGTATCAATTACCGCCTTCCAGGCGTCGGGGGTCATTTTGCGGAAAACGCTGTCACGAGTAATACCTGCGTTGTTAACCAAAACGTCTACACGCCCCACTTCTGCTTTTACCTTATTAAAAGCTTCAACCGTACTATCCCAATCAGAAACATTTCCCTCGGAGGCGATAAAGTCATAACCGAGTACTTTTTGCTCTCCAATCCAACGATCCTTACGCGGAGAATTGGGGCCACAGCCAGCAATGACCTTAAAACCATCTTTGGCTAAACGTTGGCAAATAGCAGTACCAATTCCGCCCATACCACCAGTAACATATGCGACTTTTTGAGACATTACATTCCCCTTATAAAAACTTTCATGAATAACTACATTGATTGAGTTGCAAGATCTGCTTTCTCTTTGACATAAAGACCGGGAGCAGCTTCCATCTTTTTATATTTAGAATTTCCAAATGTTGAGCTGGTAGGCTTTTGTTCACCACCGAACTGCTCAAGCCATTTTGTATAGTTTGGCCACCAACTACCGGGGATTTGTTTAGCACCCTCTAACCATTCATTCGCAGTTGGGGCAATACGATCATTCTCAAAGTAGTACCGCTTATTTTTTGCTGGAGGATTAATCACTCCTGCAATGTGACCTGAGGCCCCCAAGACAAAACGATTTTTGCCTTTTAGTAAATGAGTTGACTCATAAGCAGATTGCCACGGAACAATATGGTCTTCATGAGATGCATAAATATATGCGGGACATTTGATTTTTCCTAAATCAATTTTTTCACCACAAATAGTGACCTTACCGGGCTTTACCAAATCATTTTGTAAATAAGTGTGTCTCAAGTACCAGCAGTACATGGCCCCAGGTAGATTCGTAGAATCGCCATTCCAGTAAAGCAGATCAAATGGGGGTGGTGAGTTTCCTTTAAGGTAATTCTCGACTACATAGTTCCATACAAGATCATTTGGGCGCAAGAAAGAAAAAGTGTTACCAAGATCAAGTCCTGACATCATGCCGTACTTGCCTCCCTTTCCACCAATGGTGTTTTCACGCATCTCCACCATACCCTCATCAATGAAGACATCTAAGATGCCGGTGTTAGTGAAATCCAGTAAGGTAGTAAATAAAGTCAGACTTGCAGCGGGGTGTTCATTGCGGGCTGCGAGGACTGCTAATGCTGATGACACAAGAGTTCCGCCAACACAAAATCCGAGAACATTAATTTGCTGGGTAGCGCCGATCTCTTTCACAACTTCGATCGCCTTGATAACGCCCTTGCCAACATAATCATCCCAGCTCACTTTTGCCATGGAGGCATCAGGATTCTTCCAGGACACCAAAAATACTGTGTGGCCTTGAGCAACCATATGTCGAACTACTGAATTATCGGGCTGCAAATCTAATATGTAGTACTTATTAATGCAGGGTGGAACCATTAAATAAGGACGTTCAAAAACTTTCTCAGTTAGCGGCGTATATTGAATTAACTCAAATAGTTCATTACGAAAAACAACATGCCCTTCGGTGGTAGCAATATTTTTACCCACCTCAAAGGCGCTTTCATCGGTTTGAGAAACCTTGCCTTTTTTCATATCTCCCAACAAATTCACAATCCCTTTTTGAATGGATTGACCTTGAGTGCTAATAATGCTTTCTAACACTTCGGGATTGGTGGCAATAAAATTAGAAGGCGATAGCGCATCAATCATTTGCTCTGTTGTAAATAAAATCTTTTGTTTTGATTTTTCATCCGTTTCAACTGCTTTTGCTAAAGACATTAAATGTTTTGAGTTCAGCAGATAGGTGGCAGCGATTAGCTTGCTCCAAGATGAATGCCAGGCTTTACCTGCAAAACGACGATCCTTTAGCTCAATCGCTTCCGGATTAGTTGCGATATGAGCCAGCTCTGTGAAATACTCTTTTTGAATTTCTGCTAATCGATCTGGCGGTATTAATGCCATATGGTGCGGCGCCAAAGACGGAGTAGCGCCTGAATTCATGCCTGCAAACATAGTAATCTCTTTAATGAATAGATCTCATTCTCCATCCATAAGGAATATAGGGTTATACGCAATAACCCTAGCCCAAGGGCAAATATAGTCATAAGCTGAATGAATGACAACGTTTGCTTATTCTGAGATCCAGATAAAAGAGGCAAAACGGCCAGTTATGCCATCGCGTCGATATGAAAAAAAGTGTTGGCGATCTAAATAGGTGCACATCTGCCCTCCACTGATGCGATACATTCCGGCGGCCATTAACCGAGTTCTTGCTAAAGAATAGAGGTTTGCTAGGTACTTTCCTTGCTTATTTGGTATAGCCACAAAATCATTCTCACTGACTTTGATCAATGACTCTTGAAACGCCTGAAAAACGTCATCCCCTACTTCATAGCTACTTGGCCCAATTGCTGGACCCATATAAGCCAAAATATCCTGACTTGTGAGATGCGGACTGAGTGTCAACATTTCATTCACTGTATTTTCGAGTACCCCCGAACATAATCCCCGCCAGCCTGCATGAGCAGCACCAATAACTGACCCATCAGAAGCACAG
>CANIMS010000227.1 GCA_947468785.1 Betaproteobacteria bacterium | reverse complement strand
TTAAAGCCTAATTCAGGGTAGGAGAAAGATATGGCACAGAAAAAAGGCGGCGGCTCAACACGAAATGGCCGTGACTCAGAATCGAAACGTCTAGGCGTTAAGGTATTTGGCGGCGAGCATATTAATGCTGGCAGCATCATCATTCGTCAACGTGGCACACGTGTTCATCCAGGTGCAAACGTTGGTATTGGTAAAGATCACACTTTGTTTGCCTTAATTGACGGCCAAGTGGAATTCGGCGTGAAGGGTGCTTTGAAGAAGGCCCAAGTTTCAGTTTTGCCTCGTTCATAAGGCGCCTGACTGAGACTCGTTTGATTCAGATTTATTCCGAATTTAACTCTTAGGAACAGGCCTCGCTAAGCGAGGCCTTTTTTATTCATGAAATTTATAGACGAAGCGCGTATTGAAGTCATAGCTGGCCAAGGTGGCGCCGGCAGTGCATCTATGCGCCGCGAAAAGTTTATTGAATTTGGCGGCCCCGATGGCGGTGACGGCGGTAAGGGCGGAAGTGTTTGGGCTATTGCTGATCGCAATATCAATACCCTGATTGATTATCGTTACGCTAAAACACATACCGCTAAAAATGGTGAGCCTGGTCGTGGCGCTGACTGCTATGGACGCGCAGGCGATGACATTGAATTACGGATGCCTGTGGGAACGATCATTGCCGACTATGACACTGGCGAGCCTATTGCTGACTTAACCACTCATGGGGAACGTCTGTGCTTAGCGCAGGGCGGTGTAGGTGGTTGGGGAAATATTCATTTCAAGAGCAGCACCAATCGTGCCCCACGTCAAAAAACAAATGGCAAGCCTGGTGAGCGCCGCAAGTTGAAGCTAGAGCTGAAAGTACTCGCCGATGTTGGTTTGTTAGGCATGCCTAATGCAGGTAAATCTACTTTGATTACCGCGGTGTCAAATGCGCGCCCCAAAATTGCTGATTACCCCTTCACAACCTTGCATCCTAATCTTGGTGTGGTGCGCGTGGGTAATGAGCGTAGCTTTGTGATTGCCGATATTCCAGGTTTGATTGAGGGGGCCGCTGAGGGTGCTGGTTTGGGACATCGTTTCTTGCGCCACTTGCAACGCACTGGAGTTTTATTACATCTAGTGGATATTGCTCCCTTTGATGAAAACGTTGATCCAGTTGCTGATGCGAATGCAATTGTGAATGAGCTGCGTAAATACGATGAAGCCTTGGTTGAAAAACCGCGTTGGTTAGTATTGAATAAAGTTGACATGATTCCTGAAGATGATCGGAAAAAAGTAGTTTCTGATTTTGTAAAGAAGTTCAAGTGGAAGGGCCCTGTATTTGAGATCTCCGCTTTAACAGGTTTAGGTTGCGATAAGCTTTGTTATGCCTTACAAGATTATTTAGATTCTGTTCGTCGTGATCGTGATGATGCTGAGGAGCGTTTGGCAGATCCACGTTACCAAGAACAGACCGAAGATAAAGCACCAGATTAAATACGTATTTGAGATGTTGAATTGATATGACTGTTCAAAAACTAAAACGCATTGTTGTGAAAGTTGGCTCAAGCCTGGTAACTAATAATGGCGAAGGCTTGGATCATGCTGCAATTGCCTTGTGGGCTGATCAAATGGCGTCATTACTGAAGGCTGGTCATGAGGTGTTGATGGTCAGTTCAGGCGCTATCGTCGAAGGTATGCAGCGCTTAGGCTGGTCTAAGCGCCCCCAAGAAATTCATCAATTGCAGGCAGCTGCTGCGGTGGGGCAAATGGGCCTAGTCCAGGTTTATGAAAGTTGTTTTGCACGTTTTAACTTGCGTAGCGCGCAAATTTTATTAACCAACGCTGATTTGGCGGATTCAGAACGCAATGCAAATGCTAAAGCGACGCTAGATACTCTGTTGAAATTAGGCGTGGTACCAATCATTAATGAAAACGATACCGTCGTTACTGATGAAATTAAATTTGGCGATAACGACACCCTGGCCGCATTGGTGACCAATCTTATCCATGCAGATCTGCTAATTATTTTGACCGATCAAGGAGGTTTGTATACCGCTGATCCTCGTCAAGACTCTAATGCAACTCTTTTAAGTGATGCGCTTGCTGGCGATCCAGCTTTAGAAAAAATGGCTGGTGGAGCGGGTAGTGAGCTCAGTAAGGGAGGCATGTTAACCAAAGTTTTGGCTGCCAAGATTGCTGCCAAAACTGGCGCCTCTACTGTGATTGCCTCTGGGCGCGAGCCTCAAGTGCTTACTCGTTTGATGGCTGGCGAGAAAATTGGTAGTTGCCTGAAAGCAGAATAAGCTCAGCCGACTTGTATTAGAACGGTGGGGGCGCAATACTGCCACTAAAAGAGTTGGAATTGAGATTTCTCAGAATGTTTTGAATATTCTTTTCTTGGATAGCCATGTTGCAAAACGCTCCCTGGGCAAGCGCCGCTTGATAGCGATTGGCGACGTGAGAACTGATCCCACGCCAAGCTGCTAATGGATTTTCTTTCCAGGTGCCATTTTCAAAGTTGCCATATAGTCGCCACTGAAATGAATCACACCGAATCCCTTCATATTGAGCTTGTGTCTCGCCGCTAGGATTAGTAATCACAACGATATAGCGAGTTACCCCATCTGCACCAATCAAAATGGAGTTGGTATCGACTGCAAATTTGAAAATAGTTGCCTGTGAAACATAAAAGGGTTGCAAGGTTCCTTTATTTGGGGGATTGAGGGGCATAGCGGTCGTGCCCTCCTTGAAGACCATTGGAGCAAAAGGATCTACTCCGCTTTGAAGGGCATCTCCTGCACACGCTATGAGACTTAGACAAACAAGTGCGCTGCAAAAATAGGAATTAAGGCGCAGGATCAGTGATTTCATTTTGATTTTTGGTCCGTATTGGATTCTTTAGGGCTTTCTTCTTGATTCGAGCAAAAGGATTGCATGAGATCAAGGGGGGTTCCCCAGGCAAGTTGTTGCATTCGCAAACCGCGGGCAAGGTAACGTGCCAGCTCTGAAAGCGCAAGCTGATAAACCTCTCTTTTAAAATCAATCACCCCGTCTAGTTGGATCCAGAAAGGCACCCAACGCCAGGCATCAAATTCAGGATGCTCTGAAGCGCGTAGCTGGATATCGCTATCTAAGCCCACTAAACGCAGTAAAAACCAAATTTGTTTTTGGCCGCGGTAAGTGGCGCGGTGGACTCTAGTGGCATGCTGACGGCGTAAGTATTCCTCAGGGACGTCGTAACGAAGCCAATCCCTAGTCCGCCCAATAATTTGGACGTGCTCTGGCAGCAAGCCAACCTCCTCTTGCAATTCGCGGTACATGGCCTGCTCGGGGCTCTCGCCATGTTGAATCCCGCCCTGCGGGAACTGCCACGAATGCTGCCCAACGCGTTTTCCCCAGAAAACCTCGTTACGGGCGTTGAGGAGGACAATGCCGACATTCGGGCGATACCCTTCACGGTCAAGCATGATCGTGCCTCAAATCCTTTAAAATCAATGATTTGATTATATCCATACATGAAAGCATCACAATCATTTCTCGCCACGCTAAAAGAAG
>CANIMS010000226.1 GCA_947468785.1 Betaproteobacteria bacterium | reverse complement strand
TATGACAATATGCTTAAGAAACAGTAATGAGCATGAGTAATTTAAGCGTTCGCAATTGTCGAAGTTCTTTATTTTGGGGAGCCTTAAGGCTTCCAGAATTTCATTCAGAATTAAAACCTGGCGCTGATATTGTTTGCATTGACCTAGAGGATGCAGTTCCGCCTAGCGATAAGGCAAGAGCGCGAGAGATGTTGGGCCAGTTCCTCAAAACACACAAGCCTATATTGAATACGCAATACATAGTGCGAGTGAATGAATATGGTACTGAGGATGGTAATTTAGATATTCAGATGCTGCTTAGGGCTCCTGGTTTTATCTCTCATTTATTGCTGCCTAAGCTTGAGTCTGTGTTGGCATTAGAAGAGATCAGTCAATCGCTAATTCAAAATCACTCTTCACTAAATTTACTGGGAATTATTGAAACTCCGCAAGGTTTGGAGTCTGTTAGCTCTTTAACTACGATTCAATCACGCCTGCAAGGTATTTATTTTGGTGGATTTGACTTATCCAATTCACTCGGTTGTGAGATGGAATGGGAGCCACTTTTATATGCGCGCTCGCGCGTCGTACATGCTGCTGCTCTTGGTAATCTGATTGTTATTGATTCGCCCCCACCATTCGTTGATGATAGCGCTGATCAACAAAAACTGAAGGCTTATTGCCTCAAATCTAAGGCTCTTGGGATGATGGGAATGGTAACCAAGCACATAAATCAAATAAATGCGATGCAAGCAGTCTTTTCTCCTAGCCAAATAGAAATTGATAGAGCTAAAAAAATTCTTGAAATGTATGCTGCTGATCCTATCAATCCAATCATTTATGAGGGTAAGTTAATTGAATTGCCCATGATTAAGAAGTTACAAAAATTAGTTTAACGATGACTACTATTACCTACCTTACTCGTATTGAATTTGATTTTGGAGCAACTAAATTATTGCCAGATTTAGTGAGGGAGCTTGGTATCACCAAACCTCTCATAGTGACTGATCCTTTTTTAGCAGAATCAGATATATTGAAGCAAATTTCTCAGCTCTTACAGCAGACTGCCCCAGTTTTATTTCCTAATACGCCACAAAATCCTACTGAGGCAGCTGTTGAGTCCGCGGTGAAAATCTATCAAGCAAATGGATGTGACGGAGTGATTGCGGTTGGAGGTGGATCATCGATTGATTTGGCAAAAGGCGTTGCACTTTTAGCGACGCATGATGGTCCATTGGAGCAATATGCAGTAATTTTGGGCGGTCTAAATAAAATTACCGCTAAAGTGGCGCCTGTCATTGCCATTCCTACAACAGCTGGAACTGGAAGTGAAGTTGGTAGAGGCGCTCTCATTTCTCTTAATGATGGACGTAAATTGGGTTTTATTAGCCCCCATTTGATTCCAAAAATTGCATTATGCGACCCACTGTTAACGATTGGTTTACCACCAAGACTGACTGCTGCTACCGGAATGGATGCATTGACTCACTGCATTGAGACTTTTCTATCCCCTAGAGTTAACCCACCTGCCGATGCAATTGCTCTGGACGGTGCTCAGCGTGCTGCTAAGTGGATTGAGATTGCATTTAAAGATGGTCAAAATCAAGAGGCACGCTGGAACATGATGATGGCATCCTTACAAGGCGGCTTAACTTTTCAAAAGGGACTTGGTGCCGTCCACTCAATGTCGCACCCATTAGGAGGATTAAAAAATATAACACTTCATCATGGTACCCTCAACGCATTGATATTACCTGCAGTGCTAAGGTTCAATCGAGAGTATTGCAAGGAGAAGTTGCAAACCCTAGAGCAATGTTTGGGTATTGATTCTGAAATCAAACTAGAGGATTACATTGCTAATTTAAATCAGCGCTTAGGGTTGCCAATTTCATTAAGTGCTATGGGTGTTACTAGAGATATGTTGCCGCAAATGATAGAGGGAGCATTTAAGGATCATTCCACAGCAACTAATCCTCGTCCACTGAATAAAGAAGATTTTGTTTATCTATTTGATCAAGTATTTTAGGTGCTAAGGAGTAATAATATGAGAAAGTTTTTTGAGTTTTTATTGATTTCGTTGACTTTGCTTTCTAGCGTTCAGGCTCAAACGTCTTCATATCCTGATCGCCAAATCAAAATTATTTCTCCTTTTGCTACGGGTGGTATTGCAGATACCTTTTCAAGAGTGATAGCACAAGGGCTCAGTGAGTCTTGGGGTCAGCCTGTCATTGTTGAAAATAAAACTGGTGGAGGTGGCAATATAGGTTCAGATTTTGTTGCTAAAGCAGCTCCAGATGGCTACACATTGGTGATGGGCAATATTGGAAGTCATGCAGTGAACCCGTATCTGATGAAAAATATGCCATACGATCCTTTGCGAGATTTTCAACCAGTTGCATACGTTTTAGACGCTGAAGGTTTATTGGTGGTGAGCCCAGATGTTCCTTCTAGATCAGTTCCTGAATTGATTGCTTATATTAAGGCGAATCCAGGCAAAATTTCTTATGGCTCAGGCGGTGTTGGAACAACCAGCCATCTTGCAGGCGAGTTATTTAAGTCATTAGCAAAGGTCGATATGACTCATATACCTTATAAGGGAAATGCGCCTGCAATTACAGATTTAATTGGTGGACAGACTCAGGTGATGTTTGCCACAATGCCAACCGTTTTACCTTATGTTAAAACAGGAAAATTGCGGGCGCTGGCTGTCATTGGAGGAACTAGATCTCCATCATTGCCAGATGTTCCTACGGTCTCAGAAACTTTGCCAGGTTTTGATGTCAGTAACTGGATTGGTATTTTTGCTCCGAATGGCACGCCACCCTCTATTGTTAGTAAGCTAAATACTGAAATAGTGAAGGTTATGCAACAGCCTAATGTGCAAAAGCGACTTGATACAGAGGGCGCCAAATTTAAAGTCATGACACCAGAGGCATTTGGAGCATTTCAAAAAAGTGAGGCTCAAAAATGGGCTAAGACTATTAGGGATTCTGGTCTTAAACCAGAGTGATGCATTGCGGGCTATAAGTCTCCTCTTATTTAACTAAGATGCAGGATTTTCCCCCGCTAAATGCATTGAAAGCCTTTGATGCTGTCGCTCGTCATGAGAGTGTTTCACGTGCTGCTAATGAATTATGCGTTACTCCTGGAGCTATAACAAAGCAAATACAACTGCTTGAAGCTTTCTTAGGGGTGCCCTTATTTTTAAGACGACATCGCGAAATTATTCTCAATGAAAAGGGAAGGGTATTTCAGCGAGCAGTCTCAAAGGCTTTATTAGAGATTCAAACTGCAACTAAAAATATTAAAGACTCTGCACAAAGCAGTACTTTAAAAATTCGATCACACACTACATTTTCTATCAGATGGTTAATTCCTCACGTTCCTAAGTTTTTATCGGCGAATCCTGAAATATCTTTGGATTTGACGACCTCTGTAGATACTGTTGATTTTGCTAGAGAGAATATTGATTGTGCGATTCGATTGGGGTCTGGGGATTGGCCTAATGCCAGCTCTACTAAGCTCATTGACAATGTGATTATCCCGGTCTGT
>CANIMS010000225.1 GCA_947468785.1 Betaproteobacteria bacterium | reverse complement strand
TGAGTATGAAAATGTCAATATAGCCGTACTCTATTTCAAGATATACCAATTAACTGGGGAACGCGATATCAGCATGGGGAACAATGTAAAAGAGCTAGAAGAAAAGAATTTACTCATTCAAGCCGAGAATCCCAAAAGCACCTTTGATGAAGCAGACCGAAAAAGATTGCTAGAAATTATTGACGCCCTTCATCAATATGACATCAAACAAATCTATAAAAGAAAATAAGCCTCAAAAAGCAGACATCAAGATGATCGAGCATCCGGACACCAACATGACCAGCTCCATCAATCTCATGAACCACTCTTCAGGCAACGATAGAACAATTCTTTTAGAAACAATAGAGCCCACCATCACACTGAGGCCGATCAGCAAGCCCTGAATAAATGCTGCTGTATTGAGTAACCCAAGCTGATGAAAGGTTGCGCCCTTTGCAAAGAGAATTGATAGAGTACTAGCAGCCTCTGTTCCTAAAAATGCCCCTTTGGTTAAACCGTAGGCTAAAAAGAATGGCGTATTAATGGCTCCAGTAGTTGCCACTATTCCTGTTAAATACCCAATAAAGATACCAACCAGAACCATATGCCAGGTTTTTAAATAAAACTGTTGATTGCGCATCCATCTACGGATAGGAATCAATAGAATCAGAAATACCCCCAAGGTAATCTGAATGAATTCTTCATTGAGATTTACCAGAGTATTGGCGCCTAGAACTACCGCTGGAACACCACCAAGGCTATAGAAGAAACACACTCGCCAGTCAATTAACTTCCACCAAATAAAAATTCGAGAAAAATTGGCTACTGTCGCAGTAATAGCAACCACTGGAATTGTTTGCATTGGCCCATAAAAGTAGACCAGTGCTGGCATCAAAATAATGGTTGTTCCAAAACCAATAACCCCACCAAGAACACCGGCAATAAAGCCAAGAGTGCCTAATGTAGCGCTCTGTATGAATAATTCAAGCATCTATGATCAGACTGAAAATCAAATGAATGGTCAAAGTTTGCTTCAAGCAAGAGTATTACAGCGACTTTTTTAAAAATCTAGCTAGGGATTCTTCGAAAGATCCGTTAAAGCCACTAGAGTCACTTACTAATACTGACCTAGGATAAAAATGGGATGCATTCTGAATTTCACATGCAGTGTGTTCAATGCCAACTTTATTGAAGTGCTCTTGAAAGACGGGACCCTGACTTAAAACATAATCGAGGTCTTTTGATCCCCAGGAAACAAATACTGATGGAGCGCCAGTGTCGCTAAGCATGCATTCCTTCATATCAACTGGGTGCATATATCCCGATATAGAAAATACAGCAGCAACCTCTTCCTTTTCAGCAAAAGTGGCATGCAAAGCAATACGTCCACCTGCAGACCATCCACCGATAGCGATCTTCTGTGGGTCAATCTGAAAACGTTCGGCATTCTCTTTAACCCACCGAATTGCTGAAACACCATCATCAATAGCCCCTTCGATACCTCTCCATAGCATTAGGTTGTCGGCTGGGGGTAAATTCATTATTTTTCGAACCTCATCGACGCGAGAACGAGGCACTAAATCTTGGCTAGAAATGGAAATTGTTTTTCCTGGATCGGGGTCCTCTTGAATCAAGCGGTAATCAATGGAAAAACAGACATAGCCACGTTTGGCAAATTCAAGGCAATATTCGGCGATGGCAGTATTGGTTGAACCCTCTACCTCAAAGGCATCATCTTCTTTGCTGCCTCGATGAAAAGCCCCGCCAAATGCCATAATCAAGGCTGGTGATCTAGTACCTGGGGGAAGGTCAATAGGCTGATATACATCAACTAATAAATTACGCTGTACAGGCTGGGTCGAAAAATGAATGCCTGCGCTTCCGTAAACTTGATTGGGAATAATTTGTACTTGAAATTGCTTGTCTATATAGTTGATGGTGTTTTCGATCATAATGAATTGAATTAGCGTAATGAAAAGGAAATTGGTATGTCAGATACAAATGAAAATCAAAAATTAGTGGCGTTATTAGGTGCTTTTTGTGACGCTTTTAATCAACATAATCCTGAAGCTATTGTATCGATGATTACGGATGACTGTGAGTTCAAGCCAGCCATGGGCGATCAGCACTTTGGTGCATCCATTAAAGGCAAGCAGGCTATTAAAGAAGCGTTTGTAAATACCTTTGCGATGTTTCCAGATGCGAAATGGGTACCAAGAAACAATAATGAAGTTTTTGGTGAGCGTGGATTTTCAGAATGGACCTTTATTGCTACGCGTAAGTCGGATGGTGCATTTTTTGAAGTCGATGGAGTCGATTTATTCTTCTTTAAGGATGGGAAAATTAGCGTAAAAGATACCTATAGAAAACAGCGTGACCCAAAATTACCTAGTTAAGGTACTGAATCAAGCTCGTTAAGAAATCATCATCATCGATAGGACTATCTGCAGCCCTAGCTTTTGGTCTAGCACCAAAGGCAGCAACCACTAGCTTTTCCTTGGGGTTCATGTAGAGATATTGTCCGTAGATGCCGCGAGCCTTAAATGCGCCTTGATGTAAAGGTCCCTTATCTGGTGGCACCAACCAAAATAAATACCCATAATCAATTGAGCTCCCCTGCACCTTAAAACCAGATGAGGCATTTTTTATCCAATCAGATGGCAATACCTGACGGCCATCGATAAGACCACCATTCAATAAAAATTCACCAAAGCGCGCCAAATCTCTTAACCGAAGTTGGATGCCGCCGCCGCCAAACTCTTGGCCATTAGGTGAATCTAACCACCATCTTGCAGGAAATTCCATACCCAAGGGATGCCAAATCTTCTCCTGTAGATAGCTTGCTAGCGATCTTTGGACGGCAGATTTCAATAAAGCCCCAACAATAAAGGTATCGCCAGTGTTGTATTTCCACTGGCCCCCAGGTTCACTTGCGCGATCTAGATCGTTTAAAAAATTCAATATTGCGCCTGCTTGCTGAAGGTGTTGCACTTCAAGCATTTTTCGACGCTCAGAATTTGGATCGCCATAAGTCTCATCCCATGAGACCCCTGAGCTCATACGTAGGATATCTTCAAGCTTTACACCTGAGTAAGCGCCCTTATTAAGCTGAGGTAAGTAGTCACTCACCAAATCATTCACACTATGAATGAAACCGTCAGCAATAGCGGCACCCACTAAGGTTGAAGTGACTGATTTGGTTACTGAAAAAGCACACCAAGGTGTATTGCCTTGGTTTCCATGAAAGTAATTTTCGTAAACCTTAATGCCATCTTTGAGAATACAGAGCCCTGTTACGCAATTGATATCTAGATAGTCCTGAAACGATAAGTTTTGGTCTTGAGATAAAAATCTTAAGTCAGATAAATCAATAAGGTGCTCTCTAATAGAGCTAAGCTGAGGGGCCGCAGTAATGTCGCTACAAGGGAAGAACTGATCTAGATGACGAATCGTTGCGATCCGCTGCTCAAGATCTAATTTTCCTCCATATAAATCTTCTAAAGAACCAATAGCTTCTTCTGGATTGCGCTTATTCCAGCTTTGCATTCACTGCCTTTGCAATTTCCGCCCATTGCTTCGTTTCTTTTTCATACTGCGCAG
>CANIMS010000224.1 GCA_947468785.1 Betaproteobacteria bacterium | reverse complement strand
GCTGCGCGCGTTTTCTTTGACGATTTCCGCCGTCTTAATATCAGCAACTGCCATTTTCATACTCCTTACTTGCGAACACCTGAGCTTTCACCCAACTTGTGCCGTGCATTTATTAATCAAATAAAACAAAAAAGCTTTACAAATCAAAGCCCTCGAATTGTAGCAGATCGAGCTAATACTGACTACTTTGTCTTTTTGATGAGAGATTATTAGCCTTATAGCTAATAACAGTTATTGAAAATGAATGATAAATTGCTTAAAAATCAAGGATATAAGCAAATTTAGAGCTATAACCTGTTCACTATGAAGCCTTTAAGAGCCAGAACCATGAAAAAGAGCATATTTACTTCCACCATACTGGCTATCTTGCTAGTTCCAGACTTGGCAAATGCCTCCTTTTTACCGCAGGACATGATTGATGGGTTTGCCAATTTTATCTCTTGGGTCGTGCTCATTGTGATGCCAATAGGCTTGATTGCTGGCTTTTGGTATGTCCATATCCTCCCAGATAAGATTGCTAAACGCAGAGAGCATCCACAAAGAGATGCCATTCATGCCCTGTGCCTCCTCTCCCTCTTTGTGGGCGGCTTGTTATGGCCTTTCGCATACCTTTGGGCATATACCCGCCCTACTATGTATAAGCTTGCTTACGGGACTGATAAATACATGCCTATAGATAAAGAGCATCAAGAAGAAAAAGATGTTGAGGTGAAATAAGCATGGAAGCACTGATACTTGGCATCTATGCTGGCATTGTTTGGTTGATTTTCTTTAAGTACAAGCTTTTACCTTGGAACACCGTTTCCAAGGTCGTCGTATTTACCATTCCAGTTGTGGGCATGATCACCTTGATCCTACTACTGAATGTTTTCTCACCCTCTTCTAGCAATGTGCTGGTCATTAGAAATTCTGTAGGGATCGTCAGCCAGGTAAAAGGTCGCGTGATAGAGGTGCCCGTCACCGTCAATCAGCGCGTTAAAAAAGGGGATGTCCTTTTTAAAATTGATCCTACTCAATACCAAGCATCAGTGAATGCGATGACTGCCAAACTAAAATTAGCCAAACTTCGCTTAGAAGAAAATCAAGCGCTTGTCAGTAGTGGCGCAGGTAATCGGTTTGACCTAGAAAAGGCAGAAGCGGATCTTGCCGAATTAAAAGAACAAACGATTAGTGTGCAATATGATTTAGATCAGACAACGGTAAGAGCGCCTAGCGATGGCACTATAGTCAATGTGCAATTAAGACCTGGTGCTTTTGTTGCTGCATTTCCAATTGCCTCTGTCATGACCTTCATGGAAGATGCCCCGCAAATATATGCTCTGTTCTATCAAAATGAATTACATCAAATTGAAGTAGGTAATGAAGCGGAGTTTTATGTCCCTAGCTTTCCTGGAAAAATTCTTAAAGCGAGAGTAGAGTCTGTCATTCTTGCTGAAGGGCAGGGTCAGCTCAACGCTAGCGGTAATATGCCAACCACCGGGTTAAGAGATATCGCCCCCAACCGCTTTGCCGTCAAACTAGTAATGGATGATCGCCATGCTGAATTATTATTACCGGCGGGTGCAGTGGGCGATGGTGCGGTGTATACAGACCATCTAGCGTTCTTGCATGTCATTCGCAAAGTGATGCTCAGAATCAGCACCAAACTGAACTACATCATTCCTAAGCTCCATTAATGTTTAAACCCTTTCTTTCTCACCGGGCTTTAACAGCATTTGTCGTAATCAGTAGCGCCTTACTGAATGCCTGCACCATTAGTAAAGTTCAAAACAGTAAAGAACTGACTGATAAAGCGTTGCCAAATATTGCAATACCTAATCAATTTGCAGCCATTCCAAATAGCGGTGGAGCACATGTCGACGATGGCTGGCTAAAACAATTTAATGATCCAGAGCTGAATGAACTCGTAATTGAGGCCCTCAAGAATAATCCGGATATTCAAGTCATTGCCGCTAGACGCAGTCAATCAACGGCTCTCATTGATGCTGCAGGTGGCGCTCAATACCCCGGCGTCAATGCCATCGGTAGTACCGGAGGAAAAGTAGGCTCAAATGGAACGGGTTTATCGGGCTACTACATTGGCGCCAGTTGGGAGCTCGATCTCTGGGGAAGAGTGAGAAGCTCAATAGCAGGTGCGGAGCAAAATGCCAAAGCAATCAATGCCGATCAAGATGCAGCTCGCCTTTCTTTAATTGCTACCCTCACTAAATCCGTCTGGCTTGCACGTAACCTTCAAGAGCAAGCACAGCTAGCAAATGCCAATGCGCTTGCTGCTGAAAAATATGCTGAGCTAATACAAATTCGCGAGAAGATTGGCGCATCTTCTCTTACCGAAGTTTCAACCGCTATCGCCAGCGCGGCTCAGAGTAAAGAAGCTGCGCTAAATGCAGTGCAAACGAGAGATCAAACACTAAGAGCAGTGGAGATTTTGCTTGGTCGCTACCCTAAAGCGCAACCTCTAAAAACCACCAAGCTACCAGCGATACCTGAACCTGTTGGCGCGGGTTTGCCCGCTGACTTATTAGAACGCCGTCCAGATCTCATTGCTGCCGAAGCCAGAGTTAATAGCGCCTTTTATCTTACCGATGAAAAACGTCTAGCACGCCTACCGAAAATTAGCCTCACGGCTGGCTTCGGCTATATTAATAGCCAAGTCTTTACCCTACTTAATGGTTCTAATACTAGCTTTGGTGTCGGCGCTAATGCCGTGATTCCACTCTTTCAAGGTGGCACTATTGAAGCTCAAATCGCCTATCAAAATGCTGAGGCGCAAGCAGCATTAGCCAATTATGGCAAGATCGTATTGGTTGCATTTAACGATGTTGAAAATGCACTTTCTGGGGAGGCGAATTGGAGAGAGCGGAGTAAACAACTCGAGACACAACTCAATCAGCAGAAGCGCATCATGCAAAACACCCGTGCTGAACTGCAAATTGGCCGTATTGATCAACGCCAAGTGCAGCAACAAGTCATCAGGACTAATACTAGTGAAATGAACTGGCGACAAGGGAGACTTGATGCCCTCACGCAGCGAGTCAACCTGTACTTAGCTCTCGGCGGTTCAGCTAACTAAATCAATTGGTCTTTGAAGGCACATGATCAAAACCCCGTTTGTAGCCAGGAGGGTACTTTTGCCACTCCTTGCCGCCTAAACCCTGCTTGTAACCATACTCAAAAAGAGCCCGCATATAGGCGGTATCGAACTCTGTTTTGTGCGGAAATTTGAAGTCCGGACCAATAAAAGCTAAGTTGAAGCCTACCCCATCAACTTGGGTATTGTGGTAAATCCGATAGAGATCTCCAACACCTTGGGTCTGAATGAGGCTAGAGATGGCTCGTTGAATGATGCTGAGAGTGCCCCGCTCTGTCTCACGCCATTCTGGATCTAAGCGCGCATTACGAATAATGTAAGCATTACGCTGCTTTTGTAGCTTGAACTTCAAGTCTTGGGCACGCTGAGATAAAGCGCTGGGATAGAGAAAAACTTGAGTAATAGCGCCGCCATCGACATGCATCTCTTGGAAGCTCTGTCCGGCCACCTCAAAATCGAACATGACCGGTGAAAATGCCCCTGGAATAGATGCAGAGG
>CANIMS010000223.1 GCA_947468785.1 Betaproteobacteria bacterium | reverse complement strand
CTCCAAGGCTTGATGTGTTTTTGGTACCAGTTTCTTCATTTCCTCTCCCAGTACCGATACTATACTACAGAAGTTGTGAAGTTGTGAAGTTTATAAATAAAATACTGAGATCGGTACAAAAAGACTGAAATATGTAGTTTTTAGGAAAGTTGCAGACAACAAAAAACCACCCGCAGGTGGTTATATGCAAATTGATAGCTAATTGGCGGAAGAGGTGAGATTCGAACTCACGGAGGACTTTCATCCTCGCCAGTTTTCAAGACTGGTGCATTCAACCGCTCTGCCACTCTTCCAATAACGATCCCAAGGAGGGATAGATGCTCAAATTATAAAGAATTTTTGATCAAG
The DNA here is from genome assembly GCA_947468785.1 of Betaproteobacteria bacterium. Classification (GTDB taxonomy): domain Bacteria; phylum Pseudomonadota; class Gammaproteobacteria; order Burkholderiales; family Burkholderiaceae; genus Polynucleobacter. Next base: position 3,275 of record CANIMS010000223.1, on the reverse strand, counting down.
CCCTCTAAATGCCTTGAAATAGCAAGGCTAGAGGTCAATCCAGGTGATTCAAATCCATAGAGATTGAATAGCCCCTTCAAGCCATGATCAGACGGTCCATTAAAGTAAAAGTCACCCGCTGGCGCATTTGGTGGCACGATTTTTGCTCTCACTCCTGAATAATCCGGCTGCAAAGTACCGTCCTTTAAACCTGGCCAATATCGACGTACGGCCTCATAGAAGCCCTCGCCTCGCATAGGATTAACTTTGTAATCAATGTGATCCTCAGACTCAATATCAAGCCACTCAACATCAGGGCCAAATTTAGCTTGCCCTGCCATATCTAATGTAAGGTGCACACCCAATCCACCTGGCTCAGGTATGGGATAAATTAAATGCGTAAAGGGTGATTTACCTGTGAGAGAAAAGTAATTGCCTTTAGCAAAATAGGCTTTAGGAATTTGGTCAATAGCAAGGCCTTCAATAGTGCGTGCTATCGCTGGAGCACTCATGCCTGCACAATTAATTAGTAAGCGAGTTTGAATTTGCATGCCATCAGCACCGCCGATGTTTAATACAAAACCCTGCTCAGCGTTGCTGCCGATAGGTTTGGCGCTGATTAATGGAGACTGATAGGCAATCATGCCACCAGCGTCTTCAAAGCCACCCAATAAAGAAAGCATGTAGGCATGGCTATCCACAATTCCAGTGCTTGACGACAGAATCGCAGCAGAACACTGGAGCTGTGGTTCTATCGACTTAGCCCTTTCTCCAGAAATCATCTCAATTTGTGGAACTTGGTTATTTTGGGCTTTATACAGAATGGCTTGCAAGTCATTCAATTGAGAGTCATCGCTAGCGACAATTAATTTTCCATAATTTTGCGTAGGCACTTGGTGAGTGCGGCAATACTCATACAAAAGGCGATTGCCTTGAACGCAAAGCTTTGCCTTTAATGAATCTTTTGGGTAATAGATGCCAGCATGAATCACTTCGCTATTCCGGGCGCTGCTGATGGTGCCAAAAGCGTTTTCACGCTCCAGAATGATGGTTTCGCGTCCCTGCAGTGCCATCTCGCGTGCGACGGCTAAGCCGATTACTCCCGCACCGATCACGACACAATCTACCTGCTCCATCCACTGGTTCCTGACTTATTTAATAGTAAGAATAGGCACAAATCGTAACATTTTCAGTGGTTTAAGGGTGATTTGAGCTATTTACCCCTCTACTTATTGATAAAATCTGTAGATGTCTTTAAATCCCGCTTCAGAGAACCCAAAATCCGTCTTTCGCGCTGCAGATATCGTTTTAGATAGCGCCTATCAAGGTATCGATACCAAAGGCTGGCAATCTCTATTTGCTAAAGCTCGCTCTGCCAAGGTAGAGCAGTTCATTGCTGATCTATTTGCCGGTAAGCATGTAAATGCCTCTGAAGATCGCCCTGCCCTTCATTCAGCCCTACGTAACTTAGATCAAAAACCCGTATTAGTTGATGGTAAAGACGTCATGCCAGCAGTGGCAGATGTTTGGCATCGGATTGAAGCACTATGCAATAAGTGGGTCGGCGTAACGGATGTCATTCATATTGGTATTGGTGGCTCCGACTTTGGCCCTCGCCTAGCAATTGAGGCCTTAGCCCATGTTCCCGATATTGAAAGTCGTGGCATGCGTATGCATTTCTTGGCCAATATCGATACCGCTGAATTAGGAAGAATTCTGCAACGGGCTCTGCCACACAGCACCCGTGTCATCATTGTCTCGAAATCATTTACTACTTTAGAAACCACTAAAAATGCAAAGGCTGTAGTTAGATGGTTAAAAGATAGCGGTCGCACTGAAAGTCAAATCAATAGTGCTTTATTTGCGGTGACTGCTAATGTACCGGCTGCCAAAGCATTTGGCCTGAAAGAAGAGAATATTTACCCTTTCTGGGATTGGGTTGGCGGGCGTTATTCCGTATGGTCGGCAGTTGGCCTCCCTATTGCCCTGCAATACGGCTTTGAAACTTTTAAAGAATTCTTAGCAGGTGCTCAAGCAATTGATCAGCATTACCGCACCGCTCCACTTGAAGAAAACTTACCAGTTCTCATGGCCTTAACTCTGCTCTATCAACAAGAGCAGCATGGTATTAAATCCTTCGCGGTCATTCCCTACGCTGATGCCTTAGATTGGTTTCCGAAGTGGTTGCAACAGCTTGATATGGAAAGTAATGGCAAGAGTGTTGATCGCAATGGTAAGCCGGTTCAGTTCTCATGCCCTGTAGTGTTTGGTAGCTCTGGTAGTAATGCACAGCATTCTTACTTCCAACTTTTGCATCAGGGCAAAGAAGTGATTCCGATTGACTTCATTGCGATTCGTGAGCCAATGAGCCATTTACCTGAGGCAAAAGAACATCATCGTATTTTGCTATCCAATTGTTTGGCTCAAGCGCAAGCTTTAGCGAATGGCAAGCAAACAGATAACCCCAACAATACCTACCCCGGCAAGCGCCCTAGCAACTTACTGATCCTGCCAAAGTTAAATGCGTTTTATCTAGGCGCTCTTTTGGCTCTTTATGAAAATCGTGCCACTACCTTAGGGGCGCTATGGAATATTAATAGCTTTGATCAGCCTGGCGTTGAGCTGGGTAAAGTGCTGGCAAAGCCGATTGAAGCAGCACTCAAGGATTCCGCTTCAGTAAGTGCAGATGCCAATATCGATGCCATTACTGCGCAGCGTATTAATCTTTTTAATCAGCAATAAATTAACCCATCGCTAATTTCTGTATTAGCCCAAGGATCTTTCATGCAATTATCAGCCTCAATTTTTAAAGCCTATGACATCCGTGGCATCATCGATGAGACATTGGATCCATCAATTGCCAAGTTAATTGGTCAAGCCTTTGGTACGGAGATGCGCGAGCTTGGTGAAACCGAAATCGTGATTGGTCGTGATGGCCGTCTTTCTGGCCCCAGCTTAATTGAAGCGTTAACAGAAGGTCTGCTCTCCACTGGTATTAATGTGATTGATTTAGGCATGGTTGCTACTCCGATGGTGTACTTTGGGGCCAATCAGGTACTGGATGGCAAGAAACCAAAGTCCGGAATCATGATTACGGGAAGCCATAACCCACCAAACTACAACGGCTTCAAAATGGTTCTGGGTGGTGCTGCCATTTACGGCGATCAAATCCAGGCGCTACGTAAACGTATTGAAGCAAAGCAATTTGCTAGTGGTCAGGGTTCACGCTCGACCTTTGATATCTTCCCAATGTATTTAAAGTACATCGTTGGTGATGTGAAACTGGCCCGTCCCCT
>CANIMS010000222.1 GCA_947468785.1 Betaproteobacteria bacterium | reverse complement strand
GGTATGGGTAAAGCCAAGCGCATTGTCTTTTTTGATACCTTAATTGAAAAACTAAACCCTGGTGAAGTAGAAGCAGTCCTTGCGCATGAACTAGGACATTTCAAATGCAACCATATTCGCAAGCGCCTGCTAGTATCTTTTGCTATGACCTTTGGCATGTTTGCATTACTGGGCTGGATTAGCACTAAAGTCTGGTTCTATACCGATTTGGGGGTGCTGCCTAATCTTAATGGCTATAACGGTGGCTTAGCGCTAGCGCTCTTTATGCTGGTTTCTCCAGTATTTAGTTTTTTCTTTACTCCTCTAGCTAGCTTAGCCTCACGCAAACATGAATATGAAGCAGATGGATTCGCTGCTGAAAAATCATCCGCAAAAGATTTGATCTCTGCATTGGTGAAGTTATATCAAGACAATGCCTCAACCTTGACGCCCGATCCAATCTACACGGCCTTCTATAGCTCTCACCCACCTGCCCCATTACGGATTGCGAACTTGCAACGCTTTAGCTAAAAACGATGGATCAATTTCATGCGCTACTGACTGCTTCTTATGGAAGACATTATTTAGCGCAGCGAATCACTAAAGATTCCCTTGGCAATCCAATGCTGGGACAAGAATTAATTCAGGTCAGTACGCCAGCTAAACAACATATTGGAGCGGTCGGTGATCAGCTGCTGTTAGAGAGCACCTCTGCTGATCAGGCCCGCATCATTCAAATTGAACCCAGAGAAAATTTACTCTATCGCTCTGATGCATTCAAAAGTAAATTGATCGCTTCGAACGTAGATCAGATTCTGGTAGTGCTAGCAACACAGCCCGCTTTCTCTCCCGACCTTTTAGGGAGAGCTGTAGTAGCTGCAGAAGCAAATCAAATTGATCTTCATATCCTGCTTAATAAGTCCGATCTCAAAGAGAATTTAGCGCATGCCCGAAAAATCATTGAGCCCTATGCTCGCATGGGATACCCCGTCAGCGAGGTCTCGGCTAAATTTGATCCAGAATCAATCGAGGCTTTACGTCCAGTAATACAAGGAAAAGTATCAGTATTTGTAGGTCAATCGGGTATGGGTAAATCGAGCCTACTCAATGCGTGGGTACCCAATGCAGCAGCTCTCACTCAAGAATATTCAGTGCGCCTAGATACTGGTAAGCACACTACAACAGCCTGTCGCTATTTCGAATTACCAGAGGCTTGGGGTAGAGGCGCGAATGGAAAATTGGGCGCTCTGATTGACTCACCAGGATTTCAGGAATTTGGTTTGGCTCACATGTCGGTTAGCGAACTACAACATGCCTTTAGAGAATTTAAAGATCTCTTGGGGAAATGCCGTTTTCACAACTGTGCGCACCAATCAGAGCCGGATTGTGCAGTACGAGAGGCGGTAGAAAGAAATGAAATAGCGCCTGAGAGACTGACGCTATTTAGGCAGCTGCGTTCGGATTCAAAAACAGCTGATACGCAATTGCAGGGTATTAGCCAAGCCAAACAGCGATGGTCAACATTAGCAACAAAGCCATCCAAGCGATAACCAAGCGCCATACCAAACCAACTGCAGAACGCATCGTACGCTCAGTAGGCTCCATACCTACTTCATACACCAAGGGCTCGCCCGCTTCAGCCATACGCAGAGCTTCGTCACTATCGGGCTCACTTAAAGGCTCACCTAAGCGTACGCCAAGCGCACCGCTTCCAGAAGCCAAGATCACGCCAGACAAAGAATCTCCCCACTTCTGGGTAAGATAGCGCCAACCATATACCGCGCCTTCAAAGTTACCGACAATGGCAAAGCCCATCGCAGTAATGCGCGCAGGAATCCAATCCAGCACATAGAAAAAATGTCGTGCAGATTCACTTAGATTAAAGTCGCCACGCTCAGACCAACGCTGTGCAGCTTTATCCGCCAGGCGATATAAGACAACACCTGCAGGACCCATCGGCATTAAGAACCAGAACAGCACACCAAAGACATGACGATGTGAGCCAATGATGGCCCGCTCTAATGCTAAAGAAATGACTTCGGTTTCTGAAAGATTTGAAGTGTCGAGCTCTGGCCCATACCACTCACCTAGAGCTGCACGTGCCGCAGGAAGATCATGACTCTCAATAGCTTCGTGCACCAAAGTAAAAGAATGACTGAACTGACGAAAACCAAAAAAGAGATAGGCAATGATGATGTTCCAAATGAAACCCATGATTGGATAGGTCACCATGCACACAACATACACAATGAAGACAAAAAAGGTTGGCAAAATAAATGCCACCATACAAGCCATGCGCGCACCAACGGGGCTTGCACCTTGTTCAGTCTTGCCGCCGAATTCACCAGCAACCCAATCTAACCAACGGGCGCTCATACGCGCGATCCAATGGCTAGAAGTTACTGGGCGATATTGCTCAGCAATGAGGGCGAAGAGAATAGAAAAGAAGGTCATACTTTTAATAGATGATAAAGGTTACGCAACATTCCAGCAGTAGCACCCCAAATAAAACGGTTTTCATAGGGCATGGCATAAAAACGACGCCGACCCTGCTCACTTTGCCACACTCGGACTTGATGATTGGCTGGGTCCATCAAAAAGCGGAGAGGCACCTCAAATACATCAGCCACTTCAAACTCGTCCAGCATGTATTCTGCCTGAGCTTGAACCAAACCAACCACTGGAGTCACGCTATAGCCTGAAACGGTGAGGTACTGTGGTAAATGCCCAATAATCTCGACACGCGATCGATCTAGGCCAATTTCCTCCTCACTCTCTCGTAAGGCTGTGTGATTCGGATCTACATCCCCAGGATCCATCCTACCCCCCGGAAAACTGATTTGCCCAGCATGATCCCTTAGATGATTAGTTCTTTGGGTTAATAAAACAGATAAGCCATCCTCTTGAAGCAACAAAGGAATAAGAACAGCGGCCTTGGTTACCTTTCCTGCAGCCTGACGCCTAGCAATAATGTCAGCTGCCATCACCTGACGACTTTCGTCAGTAATCTCCGGTTGCCATATTGGCTGAACTTGAAACCGCTCTCTTAAAGAACTTGGGTTTAAAGCTAGCGGTGACACCTTCAGTTGATCCGAACATACCTCATGAACTGGGATGGCACTCGCATCAAAACCGGGAGGGGTAGCCACATTGATGGCATCTTCTTCAGGTTTTGGAATCTTGGGCATAAGCATATTCTAAGGTAACAAAAAAGGCGGCCTAGGCCGCCTTGATGTGTGCAGCAATGCGAATTACTCAGCAGCTGGAGCAGCAACTGCTTTAGTGCGTGCTTGCAGCTTTTCTTTAATACGTGCTGACTTACCAGAACGATCGCGCAGATAGTACAACTTCGCACGACGTACATCGCCGCGACGTTTTACTTCAACGCTTGCGATTAATGGTGAGTAAGTTTGGAAAGTACGCTCAACACCTTCTCCAGAAGAAATCTTACGTACGATAAAACTAGAATTGAGTCCGCGATTACGTTTAGCAATCACAACGCCTTCAAAGGCCTGGGCACGCTTACGAGTACCTTCAACAACGTTCACGCTAACTACCACTGTGTCACCAGGCGCAAAGCTTGGCAATGTTTTGTTAGCGCTTAAGCGAGCAATTTCTTCTTGCTCAATTTTTTCAATTAAATTCATTT
>CANIMS010000221.1 GCA_947468785.1 Betaproteobacteria bacterium | reverse complement strand
TAAAAGCGGTTATTCCTGGCGGATCTTCTGCACCAGTTGTGCCTGGTTCTCAAATGATGGATCTGACTATGGATTACGACAGTATCGCTAAGGCAGGATCAATGTTGGGATCGGGTGCTGTCATCGTCATGAATGAAACACGTTGTATGGTTCGTGCATTAGAGCGCCTATCGTATTTTTATCATGAAGAATCCTGTGGCCAATGCACGCCTTGTCGTGAAGGTACTGGCTGGTTGTGGCGCATTGTTCATCGCATTGAGCATGGCCAAGGTCGTCCAGAGGATATGGACTTATTAAATGATGTGGCTGCGAATATTCAGGGTCGTACGATTTGCGCCTTAGGCGATGCTGCAGCAATGCCTGTGCGTGGCATGTTAAAGCATTACATGGATGAATTTGCATATCACGTAGAACATAAGCGCTGCTTAGATTCTGCGCAACCTTTGTAAAGTTATAGAGTACGGGACATCTTAAAGTGAGTATGGTTGAAATCGAATTAGATGGTAAGACGGTAGAAGTTCCGCAAGGTTCGATGGTGATGCACGCCGCGAATAAGTTGGGCACCTATGTACCTCACTTTTGTTATCACAAGAAGTTATCTATCGCTGCAAACTGCCGTATGTGTTTGGTAGAAGTTGAAAAGGCACCAAAACCTTTACCAGCTTGTGCCACACCCGTTACCCAAGGCATGAAAGTGTTTACCCATTCAGCTAAAGCTGTGGAAGCACAACGTTCAGTAATGGAGTTTTTGCTCATTAACCATCCATTAGATTGCCCAATTTGCGATCAAGGTGGAGAGTGTCAATTGCAAGATTTAGCGGTTGGCTATGGTAAATCTAATTCCCGCTATGAGGAAGAAAAGCGCGTTGTTTTCCATAAGAATGTTGGCCCATTAATTTCGATGCAAGAAATGAGTCGTTGCATTCATTGCACTCGTTGCGTTCGTTTTGGCCAAGAAGTAGCCGGGGTGATGGAACTTGGAATGATTAACCGAGGTGAACATTCTGAAATCACTACTTTCGTAGGTCAAACTGTTGATTCAGAGCTTTCTGGAAATATGATTGACCTGTGTCCTGTGGGAGCATTGACGAGTAAGCCATTTCGCTACGCAGCGCGTACCTGGGAATTGGGCCGTAAGCGTTCAGTTAGTCCCCATGACAGCCTAGGCGCGAATACCACAGTACAAACCAAATCTAATAAGGTTATGCGCGTTGTTGCTTTAGAGAATGAAGCAATTAATGAATGCTGGATTAGCGATCGTGATCGTTTTGCATATGAAGGCCTCAATAGTGCCGACCGAGTTTCTACTCCGATGGTGAAGCAGGGCGGTCAATGGCTTGAAACCGATTGGCAATCTGCATTAGATTACGTTGCACATTCATTAAAAACGATTTCTGCTGAAAGCGGGCCTGAATCTATTGGCGCATTGGCGCACCCCATTTCTAGTATTGAAGAATTACACCTATTGCAAAAGATCATTCGTGGTCTTGGATCAAAACAAATTGATACACGTTTGCGTCAAACCGATATCAAAGGGGCTGCAAGTGCGTCTTGGCTAGGCATGCCGATCAGTCAACTCAACGAGATAGATCGCGTTTTAATTATTGGTAGCTTTTTACGTAAAGATCAACCGCTCATCGCCGCACGTATTCGTACCGCTGCAAAGCGTGGACTACAAGTAATGCGGGTTGATGCAGGTGGTGATGACTGGCTCATTCCAAGCATTGGAGCTGTCGCAAACCCAAGTGCCTGGGTAAATACTCTTAGTGAAGTTGCTTTAGCAGTAGCAAAAGCGAAATCAGTTTCTGCGCCAGTAGGCATTGCCGACGTAACAGTGTCAAGCGTAGCCCAACAAATTGCCGACAGCTTGCTCTCTGGTTCCAATAGGGCAGTCTTACTCGGCTCGGCAGCTATTGCACACCCAGCCGCATCAAATTTACATGTATTGGCACAATTTATTGCTGATAACACTGGCTCCACCTTAGGTTTCTTGCCAGTAGGCGGTAATGCGGTAGGAGCTGCTTTAGTGAATGCCAATGGTGCTGGTATAGAGTCCATATTATCTGGCGATCGTCGCGCAATGATTTTGATGAATATTGAACCAGATACAGATCTTCCAAATCCTGTACAAGCCCGAGCTGCATTAGCTAAATCAAATACCGTGATTGCATTCAGTGCATTTAAGAGCGCCGATCTGCTCGACGTTGCAGACGTCATTTTGCCGATCACACCATTTACCGAAACCGTATCAACTTTTGTTAATGCAGAAGGCCGCGCACAAACGATTCAACCTGCTGTGAAGCCATTGGGAGACTCTCGTCCAGCTTGGAAGGTCTTGCGTGTACTTGGTGGTCTTATGGATTTGGATGGCTTCTTATTAAATATGCCTGAAGAAGTTTTAGGTGAGGCCCTAAGTGAAAACTATTGTGCAAAGCTCGATAATCGCTCTAATCTAAACGCATTAAGTAATGCTGACATCCTTCCTTCAGCCAGTCTTGAGCGCTTAGCGGATGTCAATATTTATGCTGGTGACCAAATTGTGCGCCGCTCATCGGCACTTCAGCTCACAAGGGATGCTAAACGTGGCAATCAAGTTGGTTTAGGTAAGAAAGTGTACGAAGAGCTAGGTCTCAAGGAGGGCGATGTAGTACGCGTGACCCAAGATAATCAAACTGTAGACATGCCAGTAAGTTTAGAAGTCAATTTGGCGGCTAATACTGTCAGAATTTCATCTGGCACTTTGGCTAGCGCAAAATTAGGGTCAATGTTTGGCTCTGTAACCGTGAGTAAGGCATAAGGTTAGAGATGGATAATTTCTTAGACCTGATTACCACTCAAGGCGAGGCCATTTTTGGATCTTTATGGCCTCTCATTTGGGCCTTGGTTCGTATTGTCATCATCGTGTTGCCAATGTTTGGATGCGTTGCCTATCTCACTCTGTGGGAGCGTAAGCTTATTGGCTGGATGCATATTCGTCTTGGTCCTAATCGCGTAGGCCCATTGGGCTTATTGCAACCGATTGCAGATGCCTTGAAGTTATTGATGAAGGAGATTATTGCTCCTGCTCAAGCTAGTAAGGTCTTGTACTTTATTGCACCAATCATGGTGATCATGCCTGCTTTTGCTGCTTGGGCTGTTATTCCATTCCAAGCAAAAATGGTGTTGGCTGATGTGAACGCAGGTCTTTTGTACATCATGGCAATCTCCTCTATTGGTGTATATGGTGTGATTTTGGCCGGTTGGTCATCTAATTCTAAGTACCCATTTTTAGGCGCAATGCGCGCTTCCGCGCAAATGATCTCTTATGAAATAGCGATGGGTTTTGCTTTGGTCACCGTTTTACTGACCTCTGGTTCTTTAAACCTCAGCACAATTGTTGCATCACAAGAGCAGGGCCTTTTTGCCAGCATGGGTCTGAACTTCCTTTCTTGGAATTGGTTGCCATTGTTACCAATGTTCTTGATCTACTTTATCTCTGGAGTTGCAGAAACAAACCGTCACCCATTTGACGTAGTTGAGGGTGAGTCAGAGATTGTTGCCGGACATATGGTTGAGTATTCTGGCATGTCATTTGCCATGTTCTTCTTGGCTGAATATGCCAATATGATCTTGATTGCAGCAGTAGCCTC
>CANIMS010000220.1 GCA_947468785.1 Betaproteobacteria bacterium | reverse complement strand
CATGCAAACATGAGGCAAGAGCGAATAATTTGCTGATCTACTTCAACAGTACATGCCCCACAAACGCCATGCTCGCAACCTGCATGCGTACCCGTTGCCCCCAAATCATGTCGAATAAAATCTAGCAGTGTAGTGCGTGACTCACACAATCCTTCACGCTCAACTCCATTTAAATTAATTTTTACCAAATGGCTTTTCATCTTATTCCATCACTTTTGAAATCAATGGCCTGTTGGCATGCGCGCTTACCAAGTGAGCGCATTAAATGTCGACGTAACCCAGAAGTTGCAGTAGGATCTTCCCTAACCTCGACTGCAGCAGCCAAATCATCGATAAACTGATTGACCTCATTTAAAGAACTAGCCACGCATTGATAAGTCTGCGCTACATCATCAATACCACCAAAACCTATAGTCCAACTATCGCCTTGCTTAATGGCCGCAACAGCTACAACTGCAAAATCTCCATGGCGATAGCCATATTCTGAAAATCCAAATCCTGCTTCGGGATTGCAAATGGGGAACTGGACAGCCTCGATGAGCTCATTCGATTGGCGACTGGTTTGAAGTGCACCTACGAAAAAATCTTTCGCTTTAACTATCCGCCTCTTCTTTTTACTTACCAAAATAACTGAACCCTCTAATACAGCTAATGCAAGAACGAGTTCAGCACTAGGATCTGCATGTGCAATCGATCCGCATACTGTTCCACGGTTACGAATTGGGGTGTGCGCTATCCATGGGAACATCATGCCTAATAGTGGTTGAGCCTTATGAAGACCGCTCCAATTCTCCAGTTCGGCCTGCCTCACGCCAGCGCCGACCTGAAGTAAACCATCAGATAGGCTGATATTTTTGAGCTCAACAACCTTGTTGATATCAATCAAATGATCAGGGCTAGCTACCCTCATTGCCAATACAGGCAACAATGTTTGTCCGCCTGCAATAATGCGAGCATCTTCACCATACTGATCCAACAAATTCAAAATCTCTAATTGTGAATTTACCTGGTGCATTGCAAATGGAGCGGACTTCATCTAGCGATCCCCAATAATGCGTAAATCCTGTCAATTAAGGTTTTAAATAAACCTTCTTGTTTAGCGCCAGCCTCTTTTGCAAGCGCCCTAAATAATTGGTCCAATACCAAGCGAATTGCACCCTCTAATAACCTACTGCCAATTGCTGCAAGTTTTCCAGATACTTGAGCCTGATAGTCATACCTTAGGATAGTCACTCCGTCTTGATTTTTAAGGCTGACTTGCCCCATTCCTAGGGCCATCCCTAAAGGCCCTCGTCCTTCTCCGCCCAATGAAAAGCTATCAGGATTTTTAATATTTGTTAGATCAATCTTAGCTTCAAAGCGAGCTTTTGCAATCCCAATTCGTACAACTGCTATGCAATCGAACTGAATGCCATTCGTTGTAGATGTTTTGTGAATGGATTCGCACCCCGGAATAACATTCTTCAACCTCTCTGGATCCATTAAAACCGCAAAGATATCTTCTGGAGGAACTTGCAGTCTAACTTCGCCTTGGGCTTTTAATGGATAGTCAGTATTTAACTCCATTGATGAAGTCTGATTTGAGGGCCTATCCCGTTTGAGTAAGCCTTTTTCTACAAGGAGAGCATGAATTCGACTAGGGGTTGCAGGTAAAACAATATTCTCCATATCCAATGCATCTGCAATAGCATTTGCAATACAAACTGGCGTACTCATGCTGTTTCCCTCACCAATACCCTTAGCGCCCAATGGGGTGAATGGACTTGGAGATTCCTGGTGATAAATTGTTGGAGCCTTAACATCGCTTGCGGTAGGTAAGCGATAGTCGGCAAAAGTTCCTGAGAGAAAATTACCATCGCTACTGTAGACAAACTCCTCAAAGAGGGCCGCTCCCACAGCTTGTGCATAGGCACCATAAATTTGACCGTTCGCTAAAGCTGGGTTTAGTATTTTTCCGGCATCATGCACGGTGATGTACTGATCAACCCTTGCTGAGCAGGTCTCGGGATCAATTTCGATTCCGCAAGCATCAAGGGCAAAGCCATATGTCACAGAAGTATTAATTCGATCATGCTCATCTGGCGCCTCTAAAACGTCGGCGCTCCAAAATTGCGTTTCTTGTAGGGCAAGAGTAGTTTCATGACCAAGCGCCTCTTGAACCAATCCAGGAGACCAATGAAAATTTCCACATATTCTTGAGAGAGGAATTTCCCTACCCTCATCTCCAGCTACTGATATATTCCCATTGGCAAAAATTAATTCCTCTGGCTTTGCCTTCAGAACGTGTGCTGCATATTCAGCAATCCGAGCCTTTAACTTTTCAGCCGCTAGAAATACTGTTCCAGCTACCGCACCAGCAAACCGACTAGAATAATTTCCCGCTGCAATTGACCATGCATCTTTAGCAGTATCAAAATCTACATTTACCTGAATTTGTGATGGTAAGACACCAAAAACATCCGCCAATAGCTGACTGATAACAGTTTGATGGCCCTGCCCCGCTGGAGCAGATGCGATATTAGCGCTAATATTCCCTGAAGGATCAACACTTACCGTTGCTGAAGTAATAGCGCCATTTTTAGGTCCAGCCTTTTTTCTTTGCTCTTTCGTAAGAACAGTAGTGATGTAACCCATATTTGAAACGGAGGGTTCAATAATCGAGGCAATGCCAATACCGTAGTACCGACCTTCTTTTTGAGCTTGCTCTTTTCGATCTAATATATCCCTAAATTCTGGAGAATTCTCAAGTGTTTTTAAAGCTTGCTGATAATCTCCAGAATCCAGCAATGCCCCTGCGGCTGCTCGATAAGGAAACTGCTCCTTTTGAACATAATTGAGCGCAGCAATTTCCTGATGTGTTTTACCTAATGTTTTAGCTATTTTGTGAACCAAACGTTCAAGGGCGTAATAAACCTGAGGGCCACCAAAACCTCTCACTAGTCCAGTTGGAGTTTTATTAATTAATACAACCCGATTGCGAATTTTTAAGTTCTGAATTTGATATGGCCCAGTCACACAGCCATGCATACGATATAGAGTTGCAGGCTCAGGAGCTCTTAAATAAGCACCACAATCTTCAATTTGATCGTAATCTAAAGCTAAGATTTTTCCATCTGCATCCACTGCAGCACGCAAGTGAGTGTGACGGGAAGTAGCAGAGGTAGCGGCCTGAAGATGCTCTAAGCGATCCTCAATAAATTTCACTGGAGCGCCTGCCTTACGCGATGCTAAGCAACTCATAATGATATATGGCAATACTGATTGCTTAACACCAAAACTTCCACCCGAATCCGGCGCAACATGATGACGCAATTTTGTTCCTGGAATCTTTAGGGCAGCAGCCATGACCACATGCAATGAAAATGGTCCCATAAAATTCGACGTAACTTCATATGAAGAATCTGCTCCTCGCCATTGCGCAATCACACCACCAGTTTCAATGGGTGTACAAGAGTTACGTGGATAGCGAATATCAACCTCCACGATACTTTCGGCTTTTTGGAATGCAGCATCTGGGTCACCATATTGAAATGAGCGATCAGAAACACAATTACTGCCAATATCCTTATGCAAAATAATCGAGGCGTCTGTTAGAGCGACGTCTACATCCACTACCGCAGGAAGCGGCTGAAT
>CANIMS010000219.1 GCA_947468785.1 Betaproteobacteria bacterium | reverse complement strand
TGTTCTGGTGCCGACGGCGAGACTCGAACTCGCACAGCCTAAGCCACTACCCCCTCAAGATAGCGTGTCTACCAATTTCACCACGTCGGCATCTTGCAAAACCTATCAATTCTACCGCATTGCACAACTGAACCACCCCAATATTAGAGTGGGTAATTCTGTAAAAACCTACTTTTTTACTTAGGAACTGCAGGTTTAGTTGGATCCTGAACTGGAGCCACAGGAGCAGCAGGCGCGACAACCGGAGCGACCGTTCCTGAAAGGACGCCTGGGCTTTGCTCTTTCTTGTTTCCAATCCAGGTAATTCCTAGAGTGCTGATAAAGAAAACAGCAGCAAAAATGGCCGTGGTATGAGATAAAAAGTTTGCAGAACCGCTGGCGCCAAATAGGCTACCTGACGATCCCGAACCAAACGCAGCACCCATATCAGCGCCTTTACCCTGCTGTAATAAAACCAGAAGGATGACAGCCAATGCTGAAACAACTTGCAATACGATTAATAAAGTCTTAAACCATTCCACGACGTATCTCCAAATAAAAAACTAGGCCTTACAAATAGCTAAAAAATCCTGAGGATTCAAAGAAGCCCCTCCCACCAAACCACCGTCGATATCTGGCATAGCAAATAATTCGACAGCATTGTCAGGTTTGACGCTCCCACCGTACAAAATGCCCACATGGGAAGCCACATCTTCATTAAACTCCGCCAATTGATGACGGATAGCGCGATGCATATCTTGAGCAATTTGTGAGCTAGCCACTTTTCCTGTACCAATTGCCCAAATTGGTTCATATGCAATTAAACAATCTGCTAAACGGTCTTGGAGCACATTCACCTGCTTGGCTACTTGTGCGCACACAATCTCGTTAGCCCTTCCTGAATTGCGTTCATCAGCCGTCTCCCCTACACAGATCACAGGAGTCATCCCGCTATCTAATACTTGTAGAGCTTTAGCGGCCACTACTTCATCTACTTCATGGTGCATTTGTCGGCGCTCAGAATGACCAACAATGACATAACTGCAATCTAGTTCTTTCAACATCGAGGCAGCTACTTCACCGGTATAGGCACCAGAGGTATGTGCTGATGCATCTTGCGCACCAAGACTTAAGAAAGCCAAAGAATGTTCTTTAATAAGAGCACCACATTGCGTCAAGTATGGAAAAGGCGGACATACAACAAACTGACGCCCAGCTGGCATGCCACTTTCCATGCCCCGAGCAACGGTCTTGATCCAGTCTTGATTACTTGCAAGACTGCCGTTCATTTTCCAGTTGCCAATAATAATTAGTGGGCGCATTTTATCTTCGAATCTTTACACCGTTAATACGATCTTGCCAACATGTTCTGAGGACTCCATCAAACGATGAGCATCTGAAGCCTGATCAAGAGAAAATGTTTTATAAATTACCGGTTTTAATTGCCCTGCGTTCAACAAAGGCCAAATATTGGCATGTAACTGCTGGGTAATTTGTTTTTTAAATGAAACCGGCCTTGGACGAAGTGTTGAGCCAGTAATCGTAAGACGTCGTCTCAAAATTTGATTGGTACTAACTTCCGCTTTTGAACCACCTTGAATTGCAATAATCACAATGCGTCCATCATCCGCAAGACAATCAATTTCACGTTGAACATAATCACCAGTGACCATGTCTAATATGACATTTACGCCTTTACCATCGGTAGCCTTTTTAACTTCTTCAACAAAATCTTGCGTCTTGTAATTGATCGCCAAGTCAGCGCCTAGCTTTAGGCAGGCGGCACATTTTTCATCGCTTCCCGCAGTAACAAATACTTTAAATCCAAGTGCTTTGGCAATCAGAATAGCTGTTACGCCAATGCCACTAGAACCACCCTGTACCAACAGCGTCTCACCAGCAGAAAGTTGGCCCCGCATGAAAACATTACTCCATACGGTATAGAAAGTTTCGGGTAAAGCAGCCGCTTCTTGGTCTGTGAAACCTTTAGGATAAGGTAAGCATTGCGCTATTGGCGCAGTACACAATTGGGCATAACCACCGCCTTGCACTAATGCACAGACCTTATCACCAACTTTCAAACCAAATTGATTGTCTGCATGAGATAAATCTCCGCCAACGATTTCGCCAGCGACTTCAAGGCCAGGAATATCCGATGCGCCAGCAGGAACAGGATAAAAACCCTTGCGCTGCAAAACGTCAGGACGATTAATGCCAGCTGCTAGAACTTTAATTAAGACCTCGCCTGAACCTGCCGTCGGAACGGCTGGGTCAGGACGAGTGGCAGGCACCAACATCTCTGGAGCGCCAAATTCTTTAATTTCTATTACGCGCATATGAAGCCTTCGCCAGAATTAAAGGATGACTAATTAAGCAGTTTCACCAGACGTAGGCGCTGCTTCGGCTACTACTTCTGCAGCACCAGCTAAGGGAGCGATCGTGCCACCTTCGTCAGCCATTGCAGCCTTCAGTGATAAACGTAAACGACCACGCTCATCAGCAGCCAACAGTTTTACGCGAACAATCTGACCTTCTTGCAAATAGTCTTTCACTTCTTTCACGCGCTCATTTGAAATCTCAGAAATATGCAAGAGACCATCTTTACCTGGAAGAATATTGACCAAAGCGCCAAACTCGAGCAACTTCACGACTGGACCTTCGTAGATCTTTCCTACTTCAGCTTCAGCAGTGATCCCCTCGATACGAGCTTTAGCTTCTGCCATACCTTCAGCACTGGTAGAAGCAATGGTTACGGTACCGTCATCTTTGATGTCGATGCTGCAACCCGTTTCTTTAGTCAAGGCTTGAATTGTTGCTCCGCCTTTACCAATCACTTCACGAATCTTATCTGGATGAATCTTGAAAGAAACCATCCGTGGAGCATGAGCAGACAATTCTGTGCGAACTGATCCCATTGCTTCTTGCATTTTGCTCAAGATGTGCAAACGACCTTCTTTAGCTTGCGCCAATGCCACTTGCATAATTTCTTTAGTAATACCTTGAACCTTAATGTCCATTTGCAACGCAGTAATACCATTTGCAGTACCGGCTACTTTAAAGTCCATATCACCTAAGTGATCTTCGTCACCCAAGATATCAGTCAATACTGCAAAACGGTTACCGTCGAGGATCAAGCCCATTGCGACACCAGCAACGTGCGCCTTCACTGGAACACCTGCGTCCATCATAGCTAAGCAACCACCACAAACAGAAGCCATGGATGAGGAACCATTGGATTCGGTGATTTCTGAAACCACACGAATACTATATGCAAAATCTTCTGGGCTAGGCAATACTGGTATCAAAGCACGCTTTGCTAAACGGCCATGACCAATCTCACGACGCTTAGGGCTACCTACACGGCCAGTTTCGCCAGTAGCGAACGGAGGCATGTTGTAGTGGAACATGAAACGATCGCGGTATTCACCTTCGAGAGCATCAATAATTTGCTCGTCACGAGCAGTACCCAAGGTAGCAACTACCAAGGCTTGTGTTTCACCACGGGTAAACAATGCAGAACCGTGTGTACGTGGCAATACGCCATTACGAATTTCAATTGGGCGAACAGTACGTGTATCGCGGCCATCAATACGTGGCTCACCGTTCAGAATCTGGCTACGAACAATCTTCGCTTCGATTTCAAACATGATGTCACTC
>CANIMS010000218.1 GCA_947468785.1 Betaproteobacteria bacterium | reverse complement strand
GATCCGTTTTCCTGACTCTCAAAGCCCTGGTAATGAATTGTGGGATCGCTTCGGTAGTCAGGCAGCTAAAGAAAAAGGTTCTGATAACGTGATTGGTATTCAGTCACCAGTGGTTGATGCCTTAGTTCAAGCCATCACCACAGCTGAAACCCGCGAGCAACTTCGCGCAGCAACTAGAGCGCTTGATCGAGTGTTATGGAATAGCTATTTGGTGATTCCGCAGTGGTACAACCCTACACATCGCGTTGCTTACCGAAAAGAAATGAAATATCCTGATCCGCCTTTGTATTACAGCGCTGAACAATGGATTTTGATGAATTGGTGGAAAGGGGAGGCTCAATAATGCAAGGTCAAATGTGGTCTTACATTCTCAAGCGCGTGCTTCTCATGATTCCTACTTTGTTAGGCGTTCTGACTCTGACATTTGCAGTGGTGCAATTTGTTCCTGGCGGGCCTGTTGAGCAAATGATGTTGGAGTTAAAAGGTAAAGGCGATGCTGCAGTTAGTGGCGCTGAGTCTTCTGGTGGAGGCAGCACTTACCGTGGTCGCCAAGGTATTGATGCGGAACGTTTAGCCGAAGTAAAGGCTTTATATGGCTTTGATAAGCCTCCTTTAGAGCGGTATTTCATGATGCTCAAACGATTTGCACAATTTGATTTGGGCCAAAGTTATTACCAGCACCAAAGCGTATGGCAATTAGTCGTTTCTAAATTACCGGTATCGATCAGTATTGGTCTATGGACCTTCTTTTTAACCTATTTGGTATCGATACCACTTGGCATTGCTAAGGCTGTCAGGGATGGCTCTCGTTTTGACGCAGTCACTAGCACGATGATCTTAGTAGGCTATGCAATTCCAGGATTTGTACTGGGCGTCTTATTGCTAGTTATTTTTGGCGGCGGTAGTTTTTTACAAATCTTTCCGCTACGAGGCCTTACTTCGGATAACTGGAATGATTTAACCCTCATGGGTAAGGTGATGGATTATTTGTGGCACTTAGTTCTGCCTATTACTGCCTCCGTTTTAGGAAGTTTTGCTGTTGTAACGATGCTGACTAAGAATTCATTCTTAGAAGAAATTCGCAAACAATATGTATTAACTGCGCGGGCTAAGGGACTGACTGAGAAGCAGGTTCTTTGGAAGCACGTATTCCGTAATGCATTGTTGCCCTTGGTAACAGGGTTTCCAGCAGCCTTTATTGGCGCTTTCTTCACTGGTTCCTTGCTGATTGAAACCTTATTCTCACTTGATGGCTTAGGTTTGCTCTCTTATGAGTCCGTCATGCGTAGAGATTATCCGGTGGTATTTGGTACGCTTTATCTTTTCACATTAATTGGCCTGTTTACAAAGTTAATTTCAGATCTTTGTTATGTCTATGTTGATCCGCGCATTCAATTTGGTGCTGGAGGGGGATCATGAACCGTTGGCATCGCTTTAAAAACAGCCGGATGGGCTATGTCAGCTTATGGATTTTTTTAATTCTGTTTGGAGCCTCACTGTGTGCTGAATTGATTGCTAACGACAAGCCCTTAGTAGTTCGGTATCAAGGGCAATTTTATTTTCCAATTATTAAAAGCCAGCCCGAGACAGTATTTGGTGGAGATTTTGCTACACCGACAGATTTTTTAGATCCTGATATTCGTCGCAACATCACTACTAATGGTAATTGGGCCATTTATCCACCCATTCCCTATAGCTATCAAACACTGAATTACTTTTCAAAATCGCCCAATCCAGCTGCGCCTTCTTGGGACAATTGGTTAGGCACCGATGATCGTGGTCGTGATGTGTTAGCTCGTTTAATTTATGGATTCCGCCTATCCATCCTGTTTGGTTTGGCTTTGACGATTGTGGGAGTCACTGTCGGAATACTAACGGGCGCATTGATGGGATTTTTTGGTGGCAAGTTTGATTTGGTAACACAGCGCATTATCGAAATTTGGTCGGCGATGCCAGAGTTATATTTGCTGATTATTTTTGCATCGATCTTTAATCCGAGTATTTGGCTGCTGATTATTTTGCTCGCAGCCTTTGGTTGGATGGGGCTTTCTGATTATGTGCGAGCAGAATTTTTTCGCAACCGTGCTTTAGAGTATGTCCGCGCTGCACGTGCACTAGGTTTGACCAATCTGCAGATCATGTGGCGTCACATTTTGCCCAATAGCTTGACACCAGTCATTACTTTTTTGCCTTTCCGCATGAGCGCTGCAATTTTGTCTTTAACCAGTTTAGATTTTTTAGGCTTGGGTGTGCCTCCTGGAACACCCAGTTTGGGCGAGCTCCTCTCCCAAGGCAAGAGTAATTTAGATGCTTGGTGGATTTCCTTATCAACGTTTGTTGTTCTTGTGAGTACCTTATTGCTCCTAACGTTTATGGGAGAGGCATTACGCAATGCATTTGATTCTCGTAAGGCTGACGTCATGAGTGGAGGTCGCTCATGAGTAAGGCAGCTATTACTCCTTTATTGAAGTATGAGGATCTTAGTATTTCATTTGGGACAGGGCGTCGTGAAAAGTTTGCTGTAAAAAATCTTGATCTTGAGATTGGCATTGGCGAGCGAGTCGCTTTGGTAGGTGAATCCGGTTCTGGTAAGACCTTAACTGCTTTAGCCCCCCTCAGATTAGAGCCAGAGGGCGCTCATGTTTCAGGTCGCATCTGGTGGAATCAGCAGGGCGCTCAAGACATGGTCGATTTGCTGGCCTTGCCCATGCAAGACATACGTCAAATTCGGGGTCGTGAAATTGCCATGGTCTTTCAGGAGCCCATGACGGCGCTTAACCCCTTATTTTCGATTGGCAATCAAATTATTGAAGCTGTGCAGATTTATCAACCACTGATTTCTAAATCAGATTGTGTTGATGCGGCAATTGATTTATTGAAAAAGACTGGTATTCCCGAGCCTGAGCGTCGCTTTCATTCTTATCCGCATCAACTCTCTGGTGGGCAAAGACAGCGAGCCATGATTGCTATGGCGCTCGCCTGTAAACCACGTCTCTTGATTGCTGATGAGCCTACTACGGCGCTCGATGTGAGTTTGCGTTTGCAAATACTCGAACTACTGATCGAGTTACAAGAAGAATCTAAAGATGATGGCGGCATGGGCATCTTGCTGATTACGCATGATTTGAATTTGGTAAAGCATTTTGCGCAACGGGTTGCGGTACTCAATCAGGGTAATTTGATGGAGTCAGGGACTACCAAGCAGGTTTTTGATCATCCAAGCGATGCTTATACCCGTGCTTTAGTGAACAGTGAGCCTGTGCGAGATCTGGCTCCAGTCATGCCTTTAGCCCCAGTACTTTTACAGACTGAAGATTTGTCAGTAGCTTACCCAAGCACGCAGTCCTCTTGGTTTAAAAAATCACCCCCTCATAAAGTATTGCGTAAAGTGAGCTTTGATTTAAAGCAGGGTCAAACCATCGGCGTGATTGGTGAGTCAGGGTCAGGGAAGACTACTCTGGGCATGGCAGTGCTGGGCTTATTAGGAGATTCAGCTGCCCAGGTAAGTGGCCAGGTAGATGTATTGGGTAATGATTGGCAATCATTGAAACCTGAAGCACGTCGCGCTATGCGCTCTAGTCTGCAAGTGATTTTTCAAGATCCCTTTGGCTCGCTATCGCCACGAATGAATGTGATGCAAATCATCTCTGAAGGT
>CANIMS010000217.1 GCA_947468785.1 Betaproteobacteria bacterium | reverse complement strand
CAAGTTATGGATATGGCGTCGAAATCAAAAGTTAAAACCAAAATCCAATTTAGCTTCTGCAACAGGGATTAAAGGTAAAAATATTCGCCAAACCTCTATGGGCTTTATGGGTGGCAGCTTTAACACTCGTGAATTTTTCCATCATCAAACAGATCGAGTGATTGGCAACATTCGAAAAATTATTTTATTGATGGCCTATGTTGGCCCAATGATCTTGCTCGCTTTTGCCATGAACTCTCCCAACATTATCCAAATAGCCGTTGCCTTATTAATGCATTACATAGGTTTATTAGCCGAAAGATGGATGTTTTTCGCTGAAGCGAATCACCCTCAAAATTTGTACTATCAGAGAGTGTCATAAAGACCCCCTTTTCTATGAATGAATTTGCTGAAAAACTCATTCATGGAAGGGTCCATGTTTCACCTAAGAGACTAGGTGATCCAGGTCCAGATGCATCTCAAAAGAATCAGATTCTACTAGCAGCAAATGCTGCGCCAGATCACGGCAGAATGATGCCCTGGCGCTTTGTTGAAATCGGGAAAGGTAGTCGTGACGCTCTAGGAGAAGTCTTCCATCAATGCCTATTTGATCGCGATCAAAATGCCACACACACTCAACTTCAAGAGGCTCGAGAAAAGGCATTGCGCGGCCCCCTGCTCCTATTAGCCGTTGCCAACTATGCTGGTGACACAAATGAGATTAGTAAAGAAGAGAAACTAGTGTCCTTAGGGTGTGCAATTCAGAATATTTTGCTAAGTGCTTATGCTCTTGGCTTCGGCTCAGGACTATCCAGCGGCAAAGCCTTACAAAGCCCCGGATTAAGAAATCTTTTTAATCTTGCTATTCACGAAGATCCAATTTGTTTTATCACCATTGGTACAGTCACTCAAAATAAACCGGGCCGAATTAGACCTAGCTTATCTGACTATCATTCTATCTTTTAGAGCACCTCAACTGTCTTATCCATTGGGTCTATTCGAAGGCGTGAACCACTCTTAATTGCCTGAGTAATATCGCAGTCAAACCCACTCAGCATTGGTATGTCTGCATGTGCAGCACCTTGGGCCAAAATAGGGTTAACGGCATTAAAAATAATCGCCAATGGGCATATATTTCTAGACTTCATCTCATACAACATCCATGCGCTCGCAACACCGCCCTTAGCAGCATCTAAAACTAGAATTTTGTCTTTATAAGACTCACCAAATAACTTATGTGCTGGTCTAGAAAAAACTCCTTTTAACCTATCCAAATCATATCGAGCAGAAAACCCATCTGAGGCACTTAAACATTCGCCTTCGATACTATTGCCCTGTGCATGTTTAGCTTGATATATTTTTCCGCTCATTTCAACCTCCCAGAAACTGCTGCGCTAACGCAATCTTCCATAGAGGCTAGCATCGGCGTATAACCATACCCACCCAAGATATTGACTATCTTTGCACTATTAGTTGCCAAAACTTTCCATCCATTTGCTTCAGCAATTTCTCTTGCATAGGATTGATAAAAACACATTCCTGAAAATACTGTTCCCCCAGCATTCTCAATCATTGCCGTATAACCCATTCGATCTGCATCAGGTTTTACCTGTGGGCTTGTCATTGCCAATAAAGGCTTGATGAATTTTTTCCCATTACATAGCTCTGCGATGCTTTTCATTTCCATCAAACTTAGTTGAGGTGCTGAAAAGACCACTACATCAACCTCCTCTGCAATGCGATAAGAGTTTTGTAGGGTCATGACCTCTTCTTTAGTAATCACCACCTCTGGAAGATGGAGATACTCCAAATCTCGGGCATGCAAAGCTTCCGGTGTAACACCCAAGACATGAAATAAAGCTGTAGATCCAAAACTCGCCATTGCAGCGCCAAAATGTTTCATCGCATCGGAGCCTGGATGACCTTCGATACCTTCAAGTACCGGTACGGACCAGTAGTTACCCGATTTTTTTCCAATCACACCGCCTAATGCACCCCATTCATTTAATGTTTTGGGAGTCCAGAGTGTTTTAAATCGATGGGTTGGCCTTCGATGCTCATCTAGATGGTATCCATAGCGCGGTGTCCTTCCGGTATGCCCTGCAGCTAGAGCTGAAGGACCCCCCTCAAAATTAGACCTAGCGCCACAAACACTGTTTGAGTAGATAACAACACCCGTATCACCAAATGCTAAGTGCTCACCAAAAACAGGGGCCATGATGGTTTGATAATTAATGCAGGTGTCGGTCATTGAGACACCCATCTTGACAAACGCATTGATCGCACGTCTCTCTAACTCAATCATCTTTTCAGTTTGACCAAGTTGCTTAGCTTTTGTGAAGTCGGTGCCTCTTGGATCAGTAATGGTAGGGATACGAACTTGTCGATCCTTCAATGCATTCTGAGCTAAGGTTTCTAACCATTCCACACCTGACTCACCTAAGCTTTCTGTATCGGCCATGATATGTGCCTGCGATACTGGGACCAAGTCTTTGGCACCGAAAAACTCGCCAACCTTAATTTGATGTTGGATTGCAATTTTTCTGACTGGACCAAATTCACCAGCGAGCATTGCTTTTTCTTCGTCGTTTAAATTCATGTTCTCTTCTCTATCAATTAATCAACGGTGGCGCCAGAATCTCGAACTACTCTAGCCCATTTAGCTATTTCGCTGGTCTGAAAATTTGCCAAACTTTCTTTAAAGTTGGTATTGGGCTGAACACCCAAATTTCCAAGACGCTCTTTATATGCTGCTGATTGAACCACCTTCTCTGCATCAGATCTGAGCTTTTTTGCAACATCTTCTGGCAGTTTAGCTGGCGCAAATAATGCCCACCAAGCAGTAGATTCAAATTGCGGATAACCCGACTCTGCAACCGTTGGAACATTAGGTAATAAGGGGGACCGTGTCTTGCTGGTTACCGCTAGAGCCCGCAATTTACCTGAAGTGATGTGTGGTAATACAGATTGGATTGGATCAAACATTAATGGGATTTGACTGCCAATCAGGTCAGTTACAGCAGGAGCGCTGCCTTTATAAGGGATATGCTTCAATTTAATCTGGGCAGTTGATTCAAATAGGGCTGCAGTTAGATGTCCTGGAGTACCATTTCCTGCAGTGCCATAAGCAATCGTATCTGGCTTTAAGCGGGCTTCTGTAATTAATTCAGATAGTGTTTTGATACGATCACTTGAATTAACAACAATGATGACGGGTGCCGTTGCTAATAACGCGATTGGCGTGAAATCTTTAGTCATATCATATGGCAACTGCTTGTATAAACTTCCATTAATTGCATTTGTCCCTACCGTACCTAAGAACAAGATATATCCATCTGGGGCAGACTTAGCGACTAGATCAGCGCCAATAGAGCCGCCAGCGCCGCCTTTATTTTCGATTACGACTTGCTCTTTAAGACTTTCACCAAGTAATAGGGCTAATGGTCTAGCAACAATATCGGTAGGGCCGCCTGGTGGAAATGGCACAATTAATTTAATCGGCTTATTTGGATAATTCTGAGCGAGTGCATTACTTGAGAGTAAAAGCAGCCCAAAACAAAGCATCAGATGTTTTATTAGTAGCAGTTGAAAATTTTTCATATTAATAGACCTCAGAACAGGGTAAGCATGACAAGTCTAGTGCAAATAAAGAAAAAGTCCAGACGAACTGGACTCCTTGTT
>CANIMS010000216.1 GCA_947468785.1 Betaproteobacteria bacterium | reverse complement strand
AGTGTTACCAAAAACTGGCTCAATATTCCACCATGATGGGTATTGTCACGATAGTAGTCAGCCGCACCTTCCCAAACACAAATAGCCGCTAAGTGCGGTGGCTGCATTGAAGCCACGTACCACTGATTAGTTGCGTAGTATGAAATTCCATTAAGACCTACTTTGCCGTTGGACCAGGGTTGAACTGCTGCCCACTCAATACATTGATACATGTCCTGCGTTTCACGAATTGATTTAGGACTTAAGAATCCCGGGGAGTTACCTGATCCACGCGCGTCGACACGAATGCAAATATAACCATCAGGCACCCACTTTTCTGGATCAACAACTTCAAAGTTTGCATAAGTATTAGTACTACCCTCAGCAACCTCTGGAAGGGCTGCGACCAATCGATCCCAACCACCAGAAAATCCTTCCTGAAATGCCAAGCCTTTTCCATAGGGTCCATAACTCAAAATGACTGGATATTGCCCTGCATCAATAGGTCTAAATATGTCTGCTCGAAGCACAATGCCATCTTCCATTGGTATGCCAACATCCCAATCAATTTGCATACCGTGGGCTACTTCGCTGAACTGCTCCATCACATCTCCTTAACTATTCTTTTAATTTTGTAGTTATATTATGAGGAAGAGGCAAAAAGAACAACCTAAATACAGAGAAATAAAATAATGAAAGCAAGTACAGTTAGCATTCCACTAAGCGATGGGAATATGGGCGCTTATCTGGCATTTCCAGATGGTCCTCCTAAAGGTGCAGTAATTGCCATCATGGAGATCTGGGGTGTTAATGAAACCATGCGAACCCATGCCAAAGAATTTACAGATGCAGGCTATATATGCCTCGTACCCGATGTCTTCTGGCGGCAAGAGCCCAATGTAGAACTTTCTGATCGGAACCCTGAGGATGTTGTTAAGGCATTTGATTTGTACTACGACTTCGATTACAACTTAGCCGTACAAGATATGGATCAGACAGCCCAGTATCTAAAAAATTTACCGGGCTTTGATGGTAAGGTTGGTGCTGTAGGCTATTGCCTAGGAGGAAAACTTTGTTACCTCATGTGTTGTAGAACTGATATTGATTGTGCTGTAGCTTATTACGGCACTTATATAGAACATGAAATCAAAGAAGTTAAAAATCTACATCGCCCATTCCTGCTTCATATGGCGATGAAAGATAGATGGGTACAAAAAGAAGTAAATGACTTACTCGAAAGAAAGCTTGGCGCAAGCCCCTTAGTCACCATTTGCAAATACCCAGAGGCGGACCATGCATTTGCTCGGCATGGTGGACTGACCTACAGAAAAGCAGAGGCTGACCAAGCTCTTGAAGTAACTCTTAATTTTTTCAACAAATACTTAGCGAAATAATTTATGACTACTGCCGATTTTGAGACCGATTTTTGGAAGCATGCTGAAGTAAGGAAAATTTGGGATGACATTATTCCTGGTCAGCCCAGAAAAACTATTCCCTATACCTTAACTCTTGAAGCAATTCAAAAACTTTGTAAGGTATTAGGTGATACACATCCCCTCTACTTTGATGAGGAGTATGCCAAGACGACACCTTACAAAGGAATTATCGCCCCACCATCTATTCATATATTGCTGATGTTTTCATGTACACCGGTAGACGACTGGATGCGCAGTCCTGGCACGATTAATGCTGGGCAGTCATGGAGCTATAACCTTCCTGCTAGGCCCGGTGATGTCATTCGACTGGAAGCGAGAGCACTAGATAAATTTATTAAAAAAGATAGGTTATTTGTCATCCATGACAACGTCTTCTTTAACCAAAATAATGACGTTATTTGCTCTGGTCGTGGCTGGACAATTCGACCTGCCTAACTCACTATTCACCCCATTAATTAAATTAGAGATCAACATCATGAGTAATGCATTTGAACAATTAAGTGTTGGGCAAAAAATCACTGGGATACCTTTTCACCCCACCCGGGAATCTATCCGTGAATTCTGTGAGGCCTCCCTAGACTTTAATCCCCTTCATCTTGATGATGACTATATGAAAGGGAGTTTTGGAAAGACACAGTTTGGCGGAATCATCATGCATGGCATGAATAATTTTGGAGTCATTTCTAAAATGCTGACCGATTGGCTATATCCACTAGGAGGCATCCACAGAAGACTAGAAACTCGTTGGAAATCACCTGTAAAGCCTGGGGATACTATTACACCAATCGCCACAATCACCTCTCTCAAATCAACCCAAAAAGGCCATTGGGTCTCATTAGAGGTTAGTGTGAATAATCAAAAAAATGAAGTAGTAGCAGTAGGCGAAGCTCTGGTTGAGTTTCCAGTAAAGATTTAGTGAAAGACTAAGAGGAAATGAATGAAAAATTTTTATAGCTTTTTACAAAAGACACTTATTGCGCTATCCCTGCTATTTGTAGGCGGAGTGTATGCGCAAAACTTTCCAAGTGGCCCCGTCAAAATTGTGGTTCCATTTCCACCAGGAGGCACTACGGATATCCTTGCCCGTGTTTTAGCCAATGAGCTCACTAAAAAATGGGGGCAAACCGTTCTAGTGGAAAATAAACCTGGGGCAAGCGGCACTATTTTTTCAGAACAATTAACGAACATGCCTGCTGATGGCTATACCCTCATGGTGACGGCGACACACCACGTTATCAATCCAAGTCTCTATAAAAACTTAAAATACAACACCCGGAAAGACTTTACCCCGATCAGCTTAGTTGCAGGGGTGCCTAATGTACTAGTAGTCAACCCAGCCTTCCCGGCACAAAATATTCAGGAACTTATTGCCTATGCTAAGTCAAATCCCGGTAGAGTTATGTTCGGGTCTTCAGGCACTGGAGGCGCGAATCATTTATCTGGAGAATTATTCAAAGCAATGGCAAAAGTTGATATGGTTCACGTACCTTACAAAGGCGCTGCCCCTGCATTAAACGATCTTTTAGGCAATCAGATTTCAGTCATGTTTGACTCTATACCTGGGGTTCTTAGTCATATTAAGGCTGGCAAGCTTCGTGCTCTTGGCGTGACTTCTTTAACTCGTAGTGCGGCACTGCCGAATGTTCCAACGATTAGCGAGTCCGGACTCAAAGGCTTTGAGGCTCTTGCCTGGTTTGGCATGTATGCACCACCCCAAATGTCTCCTGATTTATTAAATAAAATTTCTGGAGATGTGCTGTCAGTCCTACAAAGCCCTCAAGTAAAAAATCAATTTGCTGAACAAGGTGCTGATTCTGGAAATATGACACAGGCAGAGTATGCAAAATATGTTGATGCCGAAATCACGAAATGGGCCAAAGTCATATCAGACGCGAATATTAAAGCTGAATAATCGTGACTTCGCAGAAATCAATCAGTAAAAATCCAGGGGCCTTATCCCATATTAGGGTATTAGATCTTTCCAGAATCTTAGCTGGTCCTTGGTGCACACAGAATCTAGCTGACTTAGGTGCTGAAGTGATTAAAGTAGAACGTCCTGAACACGGAGATGACACACGGGCCTGGGGGCCTCCTTGGATCAATCAGGAGGAAAAAATATCGAGTTATTTTGCTGCTGCAAACCGTGGAAAAAAATCTCTCACCCTAAATATCTCATCCCCTCAAGGGAAAAAAATTATTGAAGAGCTAGTCAAGATCAGTGACGTTGTTATTGAAAACTATAAGCT
>CANIMS010000215.1 GCA_947468785.1 Betaproteobacteria bacterium | reverse complement strand
TAACACCTTTGTAAATATTGCCTTTGCGTTGTTCACGACCGGCAGCTTCGATATCAATATCGATGAGTTTTTGACCATCAACGATGGCAACTCGCAACTCTTCTTGTTGAGTTGCATTAAATAACATGCGTTTCATAACACTCTCCTATTGGGGAGTGCGTCGTTGCGCGCTGCGTTAGGGACAAGTCAGTAAGCGCTTGGGGCATAGCCCATTAGCGGCTTTGGAGTGTGGATCAAACTAATCCAAGTGTCTTCTACTTGGAACACCATGTTTAATTAAACTGGTGCCACACTTGACGATCGCCGCAGAGACCTCCTTTAGGTCATCAATGCAGGCGCGCGCCTGAAAACTGTCTTCTAATCGCGGGTCGCGGCATACGGCACACCAACCCTGCGCCTCATTACAACGGGGGAGGGGCAACCCCGGGAGTCTTTTAAAGGGCGACTCCAAGCTCCACGATTCAAACCTGATTTCAGGTCGGGATCAAGCCAATAAATTGGCTAGAGCGTTGATTATACGGCACAAGTTGAATCACAATGGGGTATTGTTGAGTCCCTTGCCACCCGTTTTTGAGGTGCGCAGACAGAAAAATCATGAAATCCGAGCCATTAAGCAAGCCTAAAGCAGCCCCAGCAGCAGTGCATTTACAGACTATCGGTCCGGAAGAGGCTGGGCAGCGCTTGGATAACTATTTGTTACGCTGGGCAAAAGGGGTGCCAAAAAGTCACGTCTATCGGATTATTCGCTCTGGTGAGGTGCGGGTAAATAAAAAGCGGGCTGAACCGACTACTCGCTTGATTGAGGGTGATGTGGTGAGGCTTCCCCCGGTGAGAATCGCTGAGCCAGCACAAATGGCTGCCGTGAATACCGCTCAGACTAAGTCTCGGGCAAAAACCTATTCCGACAAAATGCCCATTCTGTATGAGGATGAGGCTTTGCTGATTGTGGACAAGCCCGCTGGTCTGGCAGTTCATGGTGGCTCAGGAATTGCACTGGGAGTGATTGAAACCTTACGTATTACCCGCCCCGAACTCAAATTCTTAGAATTGGTACACCGCTTAGATCGAGATACTTCAGGAGTATTGCTGCTGGCTAAAAAACGCAGTGCTCTTGTTGAGCTTCATCGTCAAATTCGGGAAGGGCAAACGGATAAACGGTATTACTTATTAGCTCATGGTGAAATTACTCAAGGTAATCAAGTGATGCAACTCAAATTCCCATTGCATAAATATTTATTGGCTAATGGTGAACGCAGAGTGCGGGTTGATCCTGACGGACTGCCTAGTCATACAGCTTTGCGGGTGAGTAAAACCTTCAAGAAAAATGAAGCAGCTATTACGCTAGCAGAAGCCCAGTTAAAAACGGGCCGTACCCATCAAATCCGCGTGCACTTGCAAAAGTTGGGTCATGCCATTTTGGGTGATGATAAGTATGGTTTTGAGGATCAAGATAAACTCATCAAATCGAAGCGTCTTTATCTGCATGCCCATCTCGCCGGATTTACTCATCCTCGCACCGGGGAAAAAATGCGCATTGAATCGCCCTTACCTAAAGAGTTCGAGTCGATGATGAAAACCTTCGCTCAGCCAATAGATGATTAAAAAACTTTCATAGAAGATGCCAGAGAAAAATAAAGCAGATCGCCGTTATGACCTGATTGTGTGGGATTGGGATGGAACCATTATGGATTCCACACCTACGATCGTTCATTGCATTCAACAATCCTGTCGTGATCTCGGATTTAAAGTGCCTGACGATGCTTTAGCTAGCTCAGTCATTGGCTTGGGTATTCAGGATTCATTGCGCCGAGCAGTTCCTTGGGTAGATCCCATTCATTTCCAAAAACTGACCGATCGCTTTCGCTTTCATTATTTGGCTAAAGACCACGAGCTTGATTTATTTGTCGGTATTCGTGAATTACTGGAAGAATTGCGTGCCGATCAATATTTATTGGGAGTGGCTACTGGAAAATCTCGTGTGGGTTTAGATCGTTCTCTGAAGCATCACCAAATAGGGCACTTATTCCACGAAACCCGCACTGCAGATGAATCATTTTCTAAGCCTCACCCAGGCATGTTGCTTGAGCTGTCGGATGTCACTCAAGTGCCGACACGTCGTATTCTGATGATTGGTGATACGACACATGATTTAGATATGGCATCCAATGCGGGTGTAGATGCAGTAGCTGTGACTTATGGGGCTCATCCACCTGAAACCCTAAATGGCTCAAAGTCATTGGCTCATGTAAATGATGTGCCCCAACTATCTTCATGGCTTAAAGAAAATCTGATAGCGTAGATGGCGTAGTTACTTGAAATTAAAAAATGCAACACTAAGGAATTAATAAAGATGGAAAACAGTCCAAATCCCAATTGGGAGCGCCAGGCACTCGAGCATCTATTGCTAGAGAATTTAAAAGAAACTCGTAAAGCCCGTCGCTGGAAAGCGGTACTACGAGTGTTGACTTTGCTGGTTATTGTGGCAGTAGTAATGACGGTATTCGATTTTCATTTACCAGGGCGTGGCATGGGCGTTGAGAAACATACTGCCATGGTGACCTTGGATGGTGAGATTTCTTCTAGTTCGATGGCAAATGCGATGGATATCAATGCATCTCTTACCTCAGCATTTGAAAATGAGAATAGCGCGGGTGTGGTGTTGAGAATTAATAGTCCTGGTGGGTCACCAGTACAAGCGGGCATGATTAATGATGAGATTCATCGTTTGCGAAAGCTCTATCCAAAGAAACCTTTTTACGTCGTGGTTGAGGATATCTGCGCATCTGGTGGTTACTATGTTGCCGTAGCTGCCGATCAAATCCTGGTAGATAAAGCGAGCTTAGTTGGCTCGATTGGCGTCATCATGGAAGGCTTTGGATTTACTGGTTTGATGGACAAGTTAGGCGTTACTCGACGCATGATTACTGCAGGATCCAATAAGGGCATGATGGATCCATTTAGTAAAGAAAATCCTCAGCAAGTTGAGATGATTAAAACCATGATTGATGAAATCCATCAGCAATTTATCGCGGTTGTGAAAGAAGGTCGTGGAGCGCGCTTGAAGGATACGGCGGATTTATTCTCAGGTCGTGTTTGGAATGGCGAACAGGCAGTCAAGCTGGGCTTGGCTGATGGTTTTGGTACGGTTGATACAGTAGCGCGTGATGTGTTTAAAGCCCCTGATATCTTGGACTACACCATGAAAGAAAACTTTGCCGAGAGAGTTGCAAAGCGCTTTGGAGCTGAGGCAGGAGCAGCAGCAGGCAAGGCCTTAATCAAAGCCCCAGACTTAAAATAAAAAGAAATTACTGGGCAAGAAGCCGCTAGGCCAACAGTAGAAATACGGTTGGCCTATTTTGTATTGATGCGCAAGCAGTTTCATTGTGATAACGCTTGCGCCAATCTGCAATGGATGCAGTCACAATCATTTCAGTTGGCAAACTGAGATCCACACCGAGACAAAGCATGGTTTGTGGACTTAAAGAATTCATACAAGCCATCAGCATGGCTGTGTTGCGATAGGGCGTCTCAATCCATATTTGAGTTTGCTGTAATTTTCTCGATTCTGTTTCTAATTGCTTGAGCTTGGCGCTGCGCTCATGTGTGTCATGCGGTAGATATCCTTGAAATGCAAAACGCTGGCCATTGAGGCCGCTTGCCAT
>CANIMS010000214.1 GCA_947468785.1 Betaproteobacteria bacterium | reverse complement strand
GTTGTTACTTTCACTATGCCTAACGGTGAGAAACAAAAAGTAAAAGTAGATCAAAGCGTACTTGGACTTGAGAAATTCAAAGTTGGTGATGATGTCATGATTGAGTATGTCGACGATACAGCTATTGGATTTTTAACACCTAAGAAGTAATTCTTTCTTGTCAAAATAAATAAAGCCCGCAGATGCGGGCTTTATTTATTTTGACGTATGCATTACTTTTTAGCATTTGGGAAAAAGAGCTGTTCACCCCCAAGTTGATAGCTGGCAATAACGTCTTGTCCATTCTTGGACAAAATCCAATCGATGAAGGCCTGTCCTTCCGCCTTTTTCACATTTGGAAATTTGGCTGGATTGACCAACATAACGCCATATTGGTTAAAGAGCTTAGGGTCACCTTGAACTAGGATTGCTAAATCACCTCGGTTCTTGAAGCTTAACCAGGTAGCGCGATCAGCCAAGATATAGCCATTCATCCCAGAGGCTGTGTTTAATGCAGGACCCATTCCTGAGCCGGTTTCCTTATACCAAGATGAGCTAGAGGCAGGGGTGATGCCTGCGTCTTTCCAATATCGTAATTCAGCGGCATGCGTTCCACTTTTATCACCACGGGACACAAAAGGAGCCTGAGCAGAAGCAATTTTTTTAAAGGCTGCTTGGATATCTTTACCACCAGCAATTTTTGCAGGATCTGATTTAGGCCCGATTAATACAAAGTCGTTGTACATCACCTCATTGCGTTGGGTTGAAAAACCTTCGCTGACAAATTTCTCTTCAGCGGGTTTGTCATGTACAAAAACCACATCGGCATCACCGCGTCGACCTATATCTAATGCCTGTCCAGTGCCTACAGCAACTACTTTGACATCGATGCCGGATTTCATTTTGAAGATTGGCAAAATAAAGCCAAATAGACCAGATTGCTCTGTAGAAGTAGTGGATGAAACCACAATACTTTTTTCTTGGGCGATGGCATTTTGGCTTAACAAGCTCAATGTTGTGATGGAAATCGCCAGGAAGCGAGTAAAGAAGGCTTTCATATAGTGTCTCCAGTAGGTTCAGTTAATATCTGTCATACTACAAAACATCAATATGCAAAAAATTACATATGCGAATTCAGATTAGACCTACCTTAGTTTTTGGTAGTAAGAATGCTAAGGATCCAGCCATCATCGACCTGGTATGGCTTACCAGCCTGCTCAAGGATATTGATCAGGGCAAAACCTTAATGTCTGCTTGTAAAAAGGCTGGCTTGTCTTATCGAAACGTCTGGCAGAAGGTTAATGAAGTGGAGACTGCGCTCGGTTTTAAGTTGATGGAGCGGGTCCGGGGTCATGGTTCGCAGCTCTCTGAATATGCAAAATACCTGATTCAATTTACCGATGATTTTGATGAAAAGACACGTAGACTTGGGCAAACTAGTCTTGCTCATTTAGAAGAGGGCTTTGCCTTATTTCGAAATACATCTGAGAAGCGTTGGCGGTTTGCCAGTAGTAGCGATCCTATTATTCAGACTGCAGTTTTATCAGCAGAAAAGTTTGAGCTCAGCACTGCTGGCTCAGGTGAGGCCTTAGAGCGTTTATTGAACTATGAGACCGATATTGCTGGCTACCATGTTTCAGATCTGCAGGCCTCAAAGACGATTGCCAAGCGCCTGCAAAAAGAAGGAATGCAGATATTTCCGGTGATGAAAAGAGTGCAGGGACTCATGATTGCTAAAGGCAACCCACTGAATATTACGGGTGTGCGTGATTTGTTGCGTTCAAATATTCGATTTATTAATCGACAAAAAAGCTCTGGCACACGTTTGCTATTAGATACTGTTCTGACTAAAGAAAAAATCGATCCCAAGAAGATCCGAGGGTATGAGCAGGAAGAATTTACCCACACTGCGATTGCTACCTCCATTTTGGCCAAAAAAGCGGATGTTGGCATGGGGGTTAAGAATATTGCCATTGAGAATGGTTTAGACTTTATTCAGTTAAAGGACGAACTCTTTTTCTTGGCAATGTCAGATGAATTAGCGCTGGACAAGGATGTTGCAAAACTCATTCGTAAGATTCGACAGTTGTCCGAGGAAATTCCTGGTTATAAATCCCTTGGTTTAAAGCGACAGATTGTTGGTTGGATTTAAACTGAGCCTATTGTGGTTTATGTGGAAAAAATGATGCGCTCTATTCTTGCTGCTCTTTTATTGTTCTGTGCGCAAGCCCTTGGAGCCCAGCCAGTCAGCATCGCAGTTGCAGCCAATATGAAAGATGCCTTTGCTGAAATTACTACAGCATTTCGGGCGACCAGCAAGGCTGATTTCAGAGTGGTATTTGGATCGTCAGGTAACTTCAGTGCTCAAATCATGAATGGCGCACCCTATAGTCTATTTATTGCGGCAGATGAATTTTTCCCGCTTGAGTTGTATAAGAATGGCAAAACAGTCGATGAGGGGAGTGTCTATGCCATTGGTAAATTAGCATTGATTGCTAAAAAGGGTTCCAGTGGTCCCAACATAAACACTAAAACGGATATTGCCGGGGCAATCACCAAAGCAAATAAAGTGGCCATCGCAAAACCTGAGCTTTCTCCCTATGGAAAAGCGACAGTTGAATACCTTAAATCAGAGGGTTTATGGAATCTCGCCAAAGACAAGCTCATCTATGGAGACAATATTAGTGTGGCAACGATGTATGTGGTCACTGGCGGAGCTGATTTAGGATTTACTGCACTCTCTTTGGCCGCTTCGCCGGAGCTTACAAAGAGCGCTAGTTATGTCGTGGTAGACGACAGACAATACCAAGCTATTAAGCAGCGTATGGTGTTATTAAAAGGGGCACCACCAGAGGCGGCAGACCTTTATCGGTTTATGCAAAGCCCTCAAGCAAAAACAATCTTACGTCAGTATGGCTACATGACGCCTTAATCAGGCTTCATAAAGTGACTCATGTCTTGCAATTCTTGATTTTTGGAAGCTCTTAATTCGCTCAGCACTGCCTCATAATCATTTGCGGGACGATTTTGACTCAATTTAAATTTACCGACCAAGCTGGTAATTTCAATTTCAATTCCCACAATCGCATTGAGCATCACTTGTATATATTCATCAGGAGCATCGCTTACCTTCCAAAGAGATTGATAAGTTGGCTCATGTGTATCAGTCATATGGGTAACATGACCATGAAGCCATGCTCTATCTTGAATGACGCTGATTTTTCCCTGCGCATGCACGACGGCATAATTCCAGGTTGGAACTACCTTCCCAGTTTCTTTTTTAGTAAGGTACCAAGAGGGCGTGACATATGCATCAGGCCCATTAAATACAGCGGTTAAGTTGGGTGTCGCTTGCTCAGCGATCTTGAGTAAAGGATTGGTTTTGGCCACGTGCCCATACAAGCGCGAGCGATCCTTGCTTAGCATGAGGGGGAGGTGATTCACTTCAATCTCACCTCCTATTGCTCCAATGATGGTCGCTAATGGGTATTTCTCGATGAGATCGGAAAGGATTTCAGGGTCGGTGACTTCAAAATGCTTTGGTAGGTACATGAAAAGCTATCCTAGAATAAATTCAATGCTGATGACAACTTGAAGGTGCTATTTGGCAATAAAGGTATTTTCCAATTTCCCAATCCCACCCATTTCAACAACGACGACATCACCGTTGACTAAGTATTTTGGAGGT
>CANIMS010000213.1 GCA_947468785.1 Betaproteobacteria bacterium | reverse complement strand
CTTTAAGCCATTAATCGGATCGCCACCAATACCAACTGCAGTGGACTGACCTAAGCCAATGGAGGTTAATTGACCAACAGCCTCATAAGTCAAAGTGCCGGAACGGCTAACAACCCCGATACGGCCTTTCTTATGAATGTGGCCAGGCATGATGCCGATCTTGATTTCGTCAGGAGTAATAATTCCTGGGCAGTTAGGACCAAGTAATAAAGTCTTCTTACCACCAGCGGCTTCTTTAGCCTTCATCTTATTGCGTAGCTCAAGCATGTCACGCACTGGAACGCCTTCAGTAATACAGATCACAAAATCAAGATCTGCTTCTACAGCTTCCCAGATTGCTGCTGCTGCACCAGGAGGCGGAACATAAATCACCGAAGTAGTTGCGCCAGTTTGCTGGGCTGCCTCTTTAACTGTTCCATAAATTGGAATATTAAAAATCGACTCGCCTGCTTTTTTAGGATTAACGCCTGCAACGAAACAATTCTTACCGTTTGCGTATTCCTGACATTTTTCTGTATGGAACTGACCCGTCTTACCAGTAATACCTTGTGTAATGACTTTGGTGTTTTTATTAATCAAAATAGACATATTGAAATTCCTGGATTATTTGTTTTTGGCAACAGCAGCAACTACCTTGGTAGCTGCTTCAGCCATTGAATCTGCACTGATGATCGGTAAACCAGAGTCAGCCAAAATCTTCTTGCCTAACTCTTCATTAGTACCCTTCATGCGCACAACCAAAGGAACGGTCAAGTTCACTGCTTTACATGCCGTCACAACACCATCTGCAATCACGTCGCAACGCATAATGCCGCCGAAGATATTGACCAAAATCGCTTCAACACTCTTGTTCTTGAGCATGATCTTGAAGGCTTCAGTGACTTTTTCTGCAGTAGCGCCACCACCCACGTCCAAGAAGTTTGCTGGCTCGCCACCAAACAACTTAATCGTATCCATAGTGGCCATTGCCAAGCCAGCGCCATTCACCAAGCAACCAATATTGCCATCCAAAGAAATGTAAGCTAGGTCAAACTTAGAGGCTTCAATCTCGGCTGCATCTTCTTCATCCGTATCGCGATAAGCTACGATTTCTGGATGACGGAACAGCGCATTAGGATCGAAGTTAAATTTAGCATCAAGTGCCTTAATCTTGCCATTGCCTTCAAGGATCAATGGATTGATCTCTACTAGAGATGCATCAGTATCCCAGTAGGTCTTATACAAATTCTTAAACACATCTCGTGCCATCGGAATAGAAGCATCCGGAACACCAATACCCTTAGCAACAATATCGCAATCGGCATCTGTTAAGCCAACGAGTGGATCAACAAATACTTTAATAATCTTTTCTGGATGTGATTCAGCAACTTCTTCAATATCCATACCACCTTCGCTAGAAGCCATGATCACATTCTTTTGTGATGCACGATCTGTCACGATACTAAAGTAGTACTCTTTTTTGATATCTGCACCATCTTCAATTAAGAGACGGTTAACTTTTTGACCATCTGGTCCAGTTTGATGGGTCTTCAATTGCATACCCAAAATCTCGGATGAATACTTCTTCACTTCATCCATGCTTCTAGCCAATTTCACACCACCGCCCTTGCCACGTCCACCAGCATGAATCTGTGCTTTAACAACCCATACTGGGCCACCCAGTTTTTCAGCAGCTTTGACTGCCTCTTCAACACTAAATGCAGGGATGCCATTTGGAACAGGCACATTAAATTGGCGCAGAAGTTCTTTGCCCTGGTACTCGTGAATTTTCATAATTACTCCGAAACGGTATCTTTATTAGCAAGTGATGAGGATTAGCAAACCGATGTCGCCTTAATCTCATCCCTACCCTGAAAATGACTAGATTAGCCAAATTTGAATAAATGCGAACGGCTTGACCGACCCCATAAGTCTATCATGCTGCAACGCGGCAAAACCAGTTTTACGCTCCGTAATTGTCCTAGTCTTGGCACTGCCCGCTAATCACCTTTGACACCACCTCAGAACTAAAGCCCTTAGAGGCCAAAAAGCGATATTGTTTAGCTCGCCCCTTCTGATCCTGGGCAAGTACGCCAAACTTTCTGGACCAAAGCTCATAAGCCCGCTGATATTCGGTCTCTTTAAGTGTTTTCAGAAGTGAGGCTGATTTACTGGAATCCACACCAGCTCTTTCAAGCTCATCTTGGATTTTGCGAAGGCCGTATCGCTCACTACGACGGCGAACCAATGCCTCTGCAAAACGCTCATCAGAAAGCCAACCCCGCGCTTCAAAGTCATCCAAAATAGCGTCGATCTCGACTGCAGTAGATTTGACTGGAGGACTTTCTTCAAGCTCCGTCTTACTCAGTCTAGCCCATCGTTGTTCTGACTCAGCTAGTTTGGTAGCCATACCTTTACGGCTATATTCTCGTAGCGATAAAAGGCGCAAAGCCCGAGCTTTGAGACTCGGGCTTTGTTTTATTTTGCTACCTAGTTCTGACATCGAACTATTCGACTTCCTCTTCTTCACTCAGTACATCGGTAACTACGGCTGAGCCCGCTTTAACACCTAACTTCTCACGTATTTTTGCCTCGATATCTTTAGCGATCGCTGGATTCTCTTTTAAGAAATCCCGCACATTGTCTTTACCTTGACCAATGCGATCGCCGTTATAGCTATACCAAGAGCCTGACTTTTCAACGAGATCGGCTTCTACACCCATATCGATAATTTCACCTTCGCGCGAAATCCCTGCGCCGTACATGATGTCAAAAATAGCTTCACGGAATGGAGGAGAAACTTTATTCTTCACAACCTTCACACGAGTCTCATTACCGACAACTTCATCACCCTTCTTGATGCTGCCGATACGGCGAATGTCTAGACGCATCGAAGCATAGAACTTAAGCGCATTACCACCAGTAGTAGTTTCTGGGGAACCGAACATCACACCAATCTTCATCCGAATTTGGTTAATGAAAATGACGGTTGTATTAGTACGCTTGATAGCACCAGTTAATTTACGCAAAGCTTGACTCATCAAGCGCGCTTGTAAACCAGGTAAAGAATCGCCCATGTCGCCTTCAATCTCTGCTCTAGGAACTAAGGCAGCAACCGAATCAATGACGATCAAATCAATGGAGCCTGAACGCACTAAAGCATCAGCAATTTCTAAAGCTTGCTCACCAGTATCAGGCTGAGAAATGAGGAGATTGTTTACATCTACACCAAGACGTGATGCGTACTGAACATCCAATGCATGCTCAGCATCAATAAAAGCGCAAGTGCCGCCCAACTTTTGCATCTCTGCAATTGCATGCAAAGTTAAGGTTGTTTTACCGGATGACTCTGGTCCATAAATCTCAATCACGCGACCACGCGCTAAACCACCCACTCCAAGGGCAATATCAAGGCCCAATGAGCCGCTTGATACCACCTGAATATCTTGACTAATTTCAGCATCGCCCAATCGCATGATCGAGCCCTTACCAAATTGTTTTTCAATTTGAGCTAAGGCTGCTGTTAGCGCTTTTTGCTTATCTCCACTCATTCCCTCGAATTCTGAGGAGGCTGATTTTTTCTTATCATCCAAGGCCATTTTTGATTCCTTTTCGCTTTTTATTGGGCTTTTTCCCGAAGTTTTATCGACTATCTGACAACTTAGAAGTTACTGTATATAAAAACAGTAG
>CANIMS010000212.1 GCA_947468785.1 Betaproteobacteria bacterium | reverse complement strand
GCTAACCAGGCCCAAGCTTTGCAAGAGGCGGGCCTAGATTTTTATAACCATAACTTAGATACCAGTGAAGATTTTTACCGTTCCGTGATTTCTACTCGTGGCTATCAGGAACGTTTAGACACTATTTCCCATGTGCGTGCAGCCGGTATGTCGGTCTGTTGTGGCGGCATAGTGGGCATGGGCGAATCCCGCGAACAACGCGCGGCATTCTTGGCGCGTTTGGCTAATTTGAGCCCTTACCCCGAGTCGGTACCAATCAATCACTTGGTGCCTGTAGCGGGTACTCCCTTGGCTGATCAAAAGCCTTTAGACCCATTTGAGTTTGTCAGAACGATTGCTGTTGCTCGTATTACGATGCCACGGGCGAGGGTGCGTTTATCGGCTGGTCGTCAAGAGCTAGGAAGGGCAGTTCAAGCCATGTGTTTCTTAGCCGGCGCCAACTCGATTTTTTATGGTGAGCAACTACTCACTACCGGTAATCCCGAGGCAGAGCAAGACCGAGCTCTCTTGGCTGAGTTGGGCTTAAAGACTAAGCAAAGCTCTAAAGCTGAAGTGTTGATCTAGTTTTTGGAGAGCTATGTCCCCAATTGATCGCTTCATTATTGAGTTTGATACTGCACTCCGTTCTGTGGCTGGAGGGGCTAATTCTCAACGCCCCACACCCGGAGCTGAACTCGTCTCGAAAACGGTTTTAGATGCTCAAGAACGAAAACATGCTGCTGGATTAATGCGCGTTAATCATGTGGGTGAAGTTTGTGCTCAAGCGCTTTATCAATCTCAAAAATTACTTGCTCGTAATCCACAAATTCAAGAGATGTTGAATGATTCTGGACAAGAAGAAATGGATCACCTTGCTTGGTGTGAAACACGATTACAAGAACTGGGTTCTCATACCAGTTATCTCAATCCATTTTGGTATGCTGGATCCTTTGCGATCGGCTTAGCAGCTGGCTTAGCGGGCGATAAGTGGAGTTTAGGTTTTGTTGCAGAAACAGAAAAGCAAGTTGAGAATCACCTAGCGAGCCATCTTGAAACGCTACCACCAGAAGATCATCGCTCACGAGCAATTGTGGATCAAATGCGCATCGATGAAATTGAGCATGGACAAGCCGCTGTTCAAAGTGGTGGAGTAGAGTTGCCAGATCCCGTTCAAAAGATCATGCAAATGATGTCAAAAGTCATGACAACAACGGCATATAAAATTTAAATCCACACTGGCATTTAAAAATCCATTCGAATTCGTTTTTTTAATCTATTTTTATTTAGAATACTGTTTTTAAATACAGTGTATTTAGGTATTATCTAGCTGTAGAGCTAAGACCTATTCTTAAGTATATTTTCCAAGCCCTTGTTTCAAGTAGCTATTTTATTATCACCATTTTATCAACATTTGTCGCTAAGTGTTTGTAAACACTAGAGAATTTCCTTAAAAAATACCCAAAAACACTTGACCCTCTTATGCTGATCCTCTAAAGTGGGAGGAAGTGTGAAAAAGTGGGGTAAATTTTGTTTCAAGGTGCGTCAGCTCTCAATTTAGATGCAAAAGGCCGAATGTCTGTTCCGGCAAAGCATCGTGACGCCCTATTGGTTCAGGGCGAGGGTCGAATTACGCTCACAAAACACCCTGATGGTTGCCTTCTGCTATTCCCAAGACCAGAGTGGGAAAGTTTTCGAACAAGAGTTGCGCAGTTGCCTATGGACGCACATTGGTGGCGCAGAATTTTTCTTGGTAACGCAGTAGATCTCGAGTTGGATGGTGCTGGACGTATTTTGGTCAGTCCAGAATTGCGTGCAGCTGCTGATATCGAAAAAGAAGTGATTTTGCTGGGCATGGGCAGTCATTTGGAATTATGGGATGCAGCAACCTATGCTGCAAAAGAACAGGCTGCGATTGCACAAGGCATGCCTGAAGCACTCAAGCAATTTAATTTTTGATGACAGGGTGCCATGAACATAACTCATCGCCCAGTGTTACTGGCCGAGGCGGTGACGGCGCTAATCAGCGGCCCACTCTTGCAAAATCCGAAAGTAGCAAACAATATTTTATTGATCGATGGCACATTTGGGCGCGGTGGTCATACTCAAGCTTTACTCAAGCAGCTACCCTCAACAGCTCGCATGATTTCTTTCGACAAAGATTTGGATGCGATTGCAGTAGCTCAGCAGATCAACGATCCTCGCTTGCGGATCGTGCACGACAGCTTTGCACAAATGGATCAGTACGCAGAGCCAGAATCAGTCGATGGCATTTTGTTGGATCTGGGAATCAGCTCACCTCAAGTAGACGAGGCGCATCGGGGATTTTCATTTCGTCGCGAAGGTCCTTTAGACATGCGCATGAATACAGATCATGGTTTAACGGCTGCACAGTGGTTAGAGCAAGCCCCGCAGGAGGAAATCACACACGTGATTAAGACTTACGGAGAAGAGCGTTTTGCATTTCAGATTGCGAAGGCTATTGTGGCCAAGCGCGAAGAAGGTTTATCTCCACAAACTACTACGCAATTGGCCAGCCTGATAGCAAGTGTTGTGCGAACCCGTGAGGCTGGTCAAGATCCGGCCACTAGAACTTTTCAGGCATTACGAATACTGATTAATCGCGAGCTAGAGGATTTGGAATTAGGCCTGAAGGCAGCACTGGAACTATTAAAGCCGGGCGCTAGATTGGCAGTGATCAGCTTTCACTCTTTGGAAGACCGCATTGTTAAGCAATTTATGCAGGCGCACTCAAAAGTAGACATACCTCGTGGTCTACCAGTGCGCGAAAAAGATCTGCCACAAAGTGCCT
Source organism: Betaproteobacteria bacterium (assembly GCA_947468785.1). GTDB lineage: Bacteria > Pseudomonadota > Gammaproteobacteria > Burkholderiales > Burkholderiaceae > Polynucleobacter. Next base: position 887 of record CANIMS010000212.1, on the reverse strand, counting down.
TAGAAATGATTGGACGCGTTAAGCCAAGTGAAGTAGAGATTTCAGAGAATCCACGTGCTCGTTCAGCCATTATGCGGGTTGCTGAAAAACGTTTGGGGTCAGCGGCATGAATCGCGCTACCTTAACTTTGCTGATCTTGCTATTAATTTGCGCTCTTTCATTAGTGGCTGCACAGCAACGCGCACGTAAGTTATTTATTGCTCAAGAGCGTGCTCAAATTCAAGAACGTAAATTGAATCAAGAATGGCTGCGCCTCGAATATGAGCAACGCAATCTTTCCAAATCAGCACGTATACGTGATGTAGCACGCAATCAATTACGTATGTCACCGATCTCTCCTGAACGTACTTTGTACTTGAGGGAGCTTAAATGAGACCGGTTGGTTTCTCTACAACCCCTAATTTAGTATTGCGCCTGCCGATGTGGCGGTCGCGTTTAATGCTATTCCTTTTATTTTTTGTCTTCATGTTGTTGTTGATCAGGGCATTTTGGATTCAAGGCCCAGGAAATGCTTTTTATGAAGCTAAGGGAGTGCGTGGCACACAACGTGAACTAGAGTTGCCGGCAAGTCGTGGAAAAATTCTGGATCGCAATGGTCAAGTGATTGCCACTAGCCTAGAAGCAAAGTCTGTGATTGCCTATAACGACACAGTGCCAGATGATCTCTCTGCTGAAAAAGTAAAAGCGCTTGCCAATCTCTTGCAAATCAGTGAGACAGAGTTACGTAAGAAGCTGAAAGAAGAGCGTAAGCAAATATTCTTGAAGCGTCAGGTTGATCCAGTTGTTGCTCAGAAAATTAAGCAGTTAGAAATTCCAGGCATTGGTTTGAATAACGAATATCGTCGCTTCTATCCAGAGGGTGAAGCAATGGCGCACGTCGTCGGTTT